>OY782761.1:3000000-3300000 GCA_963678265.1 uncultured Microbacter sp. | reverse complement strand
GCAGGAGCTCTGTTTCATATGGGTGATAATTTGGATTTTAAACCTACATCATTTATTAAAGTGACTGCTGCAGCCCCTGTCGAAGCCGATCTTACAGCATCATTTATCATTCAAAAAAGATTTTTGCTGGGTGCTATGTTTCGTACTGGCGATGCTATCGGAGGTTTAGTGGGATTTGATATTACTGATCAGTTTCATGTAGGCTATTCTTATGATTGGTCTTATGGATTGCAGACAGCCAGATACAATAAGGGAAGCCATGAATTAATATTAAGATATGACTTTCTATTTTTAAATAAAAAACAAATCCATTCTCCACGGTATTTTTAATCGCGTAAAAATATACAATATGGGAAAGATATATATACCCCTTATAGCACTTATCGTTATTTGCATGAACGTTACTGCGCAGGAAAAATCACATAAAGAAATTAAAGGAGATAAAAGTTCTTTTAATTACTCTTTTGATAAAGCCATAAAATCATATACTCACGACAAACACTTGAGTGTAGATGGACAACGGATGCTGGCTGAAAGCTATCACAAGACAGATCAAAATATCAAATCGGAAGAAGCTTATTCAAAGTTGATGGCTCAAGCTGTAGGAATCATTCCGGAAGATTATTACAATTATGCCATGGTATTGAAAATGAATGGTAAATATGATGAGTCAAATCAATGGATGGACAAATTTGTAGTACTAAAACCGGAAGATTTACGTGTAAAGGACTATGTGGCGAACAGTAGTAAATTAGCAAAATTACTACAAAATAATGGTGAATTTCAAATTAAACATCAGTCTATCAATACTGATGCACTGGATTTTGGTACATCATATTATAAAAACAGGGTTGTATTTGCATCCACCCGTACACACGCTAAATTCTTAGTCAGAAAATATAATTGGACTAAAGAGCCATTTTGGAATATGTTTGTTGCCGATACGGACAGCGGTCAATTAAAGAATCCTGAAATTTTCAATAAAGGGTTGAATGGTAAATTACACGATGGTCCGGCTTGTTTTAGCAACGATGGCAATTTTATGGCATTTACCCGAAATAATTACCATGTTAAAAATAAGACCCGGGTTATAGAGCTTCAAATCTGGTTTAGTAGCTTCAAAGACAGAAAATGGTCGAAACCAATACCTTTTATTTATAATAACACAGCATATTCGGTTGGTCATCCTTGTTTGGCATCCGACGGAAACACCATGTATTTTACGAGCGATATGCCCGGTGGTTATGGTGGAACCGATATTTATAAAACCAGTAGGGACGAAAATGGAAGATGGGAAATTCCCGTAAATCTTGGTGATAAAATCAATACGGAAGGCGACGAAATGTTTCCCTTTCTGGAAGATAAAAGCGGAACATTCTTTTTCTCATCCAACGGACGTTTTGGTCTGGGAGGCTTAGATATTTTCATAAGCACTCTCAACGGTTCAGAATTTAGCCAACCTTATAATGCCGGCTCTCCATTAAATTCACGGTTCGACGATTTTGCTGCAATAGTAGATAACAAATTGGATAAAGGATATTTTTCTACTAACAGAAGCGGAGGTAGTGGGGGCGATGATATTTATTCTTTAAAAACTGGTGATCCGGATGTCCGGTTTTTTGCTAATGCACCGAAAGAGGTGCCGGTTATACACAAGATAAGAGAAACGTTTCCGCTTCGTAATTACGTGTTTTTCAATGTAGGTTCAACAAAAATCCCTGATCGTTATGTGTTGCTTACTAAAGACCAGGCAAAATATTTTCAAGAAAACCATTTGGAAGAATTCACATCTAAAAATCCGTCAGGTCGATCAAAACGACAACTGAATGTTTACTACAATGTAATTAATATTCTTGGTGACCGTATGGGGAAAAATCCTTCGGCAACCATTACGTTGGTCGGATCGTCAGCCAACGGACCAAAAGATGGCGCTGCAATGGCCGAAACCGTAAAACGGTATTTGGTGGATGTTTTTTCAATAAAAGCTTCAAGAATTAAGATCGAAGGACAGGATAAACCGAAAATTCCATCTGAACAGCTAGGCGGTACACGCGAACTTGTTCTTCTCCGTGAAGGTGATCAACGAGTGTCTATCGAGAGCAGTTCGCCTGACATACTAATGGAATTCCAAAGTGGACCGAATGCTCCGCTAAAGCCTGTGGAAATAGTTACTACGGAGGAATCTATACCGAACAACTCTGTTTCATTCAACGCTGATGGAGCGAAAGAAGCTTTTCCATCATGGTCGTTGGAATTGAGGAATGAAAAAGGAAAAACAGAGTCTTTTGGTCCTTTTACTGAGGATAAGATAAACATCTCAAGAGAATCCATTTTGGGGAACCAACTTCAAGGTGATTACACCGCAACGATGATAGGGATGACTAATATTGGTAAGACAATAAAAAAGGATGCATCGTTTCGGATAGAACTTGCCGACTCGCCAAAAGTTCAGGAAGGAATGCGATTCAGCATAATTTTCGAATTTGATGAGTCCAGAGCTATTACTATGTACAAAAAATACCTGACCAATATTGTAACACCGAAGATTCCGAGGGGTGGTAAGGTTATTATACGTGGTTACACAGATATTATCGGAGATTTTGACTACAATCAACGATTATCATTGGCACGAGCCAATGGTGTGAAAAAAATTATGGAAGCCAGTCTTGTGAAAGCCGGTAGGACGGATGTTACTTTTGAAGTTGCCGGTTATGGTGAGGATGAAAAAACATCTCCTTTCGAAAATAAATTTGCGGAAGAACGTTTTTATGATAGAACGGTTATTATTGATATAGAGCAACCTAAATAAGTTAGTACAACTGTCATAGAATCTGTTCAGACAGTTGCTGAAAATAATATAGCATCCACACGGAGATTTGTAAAGCATACTTTTTTCCGGTTTCTATTATGTACTATGCCTGATGCATTTCAGAAACAAAATATGTTTTTTGTAATTCTAAATGCAATTAGTATATTTGTGCAAAATAGAAATCGTATTTATGATATGCAAGAGTTGATCAATAGGGATATAGAAACATTTGTAAATGAGAATTTAAGAACATTTCCTGCGGTTGCCATTTTAGGCCCAAGGCAATGCGGAAAGTCTACTTTGGTGAAAATGCTCTATCAAAATTCGGATACCTATTTGTATTTAGACCTTCAGAACTTGGATGACCTAAATAAGCTGAGAGAACCTATGTTATTCTTCCAGTCTAATCAGAATGTGACAGTTTGTTTGGACGAAATTCAGTTAGTACCGGAACTTTTTTCTGTGTTGCGAAGTGAAATAGACCGTAATCGTCGTCCGGGACGATTCATTTTGCTTGGATCCGCTTCACAAGACCTTATACAGAAAACATCAGAATCGTTAGCTGGGAGGGTTGGGCTTATTGAACTCACACCATTTACAATTGAAGAAGTTGAGCAAAGAGTAAATTTTGAATTAAATAAATTATGGCTTCGCGGAGGGTATCCTGATAGCTATCTTGCATCATCAGATCAAGGGAGCATACTCTGGAGAGAAAATTTCCTTAGAACATATGTAGAACGGGATATTCCACAGCTCGGATTTCAAATTCCTGCATTGCAACTTCGTCGCCTGCTGACTATGTGTGCGCACAATCAAGGGCAACTTTTTAATTCGTCCAAATTGGGAGAATCGTTAGGTGTAACCTATCAAACTATTCGCCGATATATCGACCTGATGGAACAAACCTTTATTATCCGTTCGTTACCTCCATTTGAAAAAAATGTCAAAAAACGTTTGGTTAAATCGCCTAAAATTTATGTGAGAGATAGCGGGCTATTACATCGGTTGCTGCAAATTGATGGTTTTAATTCTCTAATGGGTAACCCTGTTTTCGGCTCATCTTGGGAGGGTTTTGTAATTGAAAACATCATTTCTTCATTGAAAGATTGTCAATTTTCTTTTTATCGTAGTGCAACAGGAGATGAGTTAGATTTGCTTATTGAAAGAGGTACTCGAACGATTGCCGTAGAATGCAAAGCCTCATCAGCACCACAAGTAACTAAAGGCTTTTGGCGTGCTATAGAAACGACAAAACCGGATAAAACATATATTGTTTCTCCCGTATCAGCATCTTATCCCTTTAAGAATGATGTGGAAGTTTGCGGATTAAGTGATTTTTTGAAAAAAGTCGAACTATAAACGCTGCCTATTTTATTTGTTTGATATAAAGTGAATAAAGACATAAAAAATATAAGGAAAAGTATCAAGGGCATAAGCTCGGAAGTATTGAATGGCGAAAATTATTCTAGGGCTGATTTCGCCAGAAGCATTCTTAACTATCGAGCTATATTTGAATTATAACAAACTAATAACTTTCATCATGCAGAATGGCTTTATAATGACGAAGGAGCCCAACTGGGTTTGAACCTGCGACCCCCTGTCCCGATAGCTATCGGGGGAGTCAGGTGTTACTAATCAACTTTTGTAGAAGTTTCGGTTTCATTCCTTTTCATCGTGTTGCACGGGCTAAGTGCAATTTTGGTGTTCCGGCATGAAAAAGCGCTTGCAGAAAATCTCTGTAAGCGCTTGATATTAAGGGGTGGGCCCAACAGGGCTTGAACCTGTGACCCCCTGATTATGAGTCAGGTGCTACTAACCAACTGAGCTATAGGCCCGGGATTGCAAAAGTTTTATTACTTTTGCAAAGCGGATGCAAAGATATTCTTTTTCGAGGATTTCCGCAATAGCTAATGGTAAAAATTTTAAGGAATGATTGACTTTTCAACCGTCAAAGCGCTCTTTTTTGATTTTGGCGGAGTACTTATAAATCTGGATAAACAACGTTGTCTCGAAAACCTGCATAACATCACCGGATGCGATTTTTCGGAAATGGTGAGTAACTATCGTCAGGCAGGTATTTTTCTGCGGTTTGAGAAAGGCCTTGCAACCGAGCAGGAGTTTTATGCCGAAGTACGCAGGTATTCCAGGTACCCCGTTACCGATGAACAGATTCGCGCTGCCTGGAACTCTTTTTTGCTCGAGGTGCCCGGGGAGAAGAAGCAACTGTTGCTGACCTTGCGTAAACAGTTTAAGGTTTTCATGCTGAGTAATACCAATGTAATTCATGTCAATGACGGCATGAGCCGTAATTTTGATACGAATGGATACTCGCGGAACGATTATTTTGATAAATGTTATTTTTCGTATGAGGTTCATTTGGCAAAGCCCGAGCCGGCCATTTTCGACTATGTTTTGAAAGATTCCGGCTTTCTTCCGGCAGAGTGCCTCTTTTTGGATGATGGAGAGATGAACATCGAAATGGCGTCGGGTATGGGTTTTCAGACCTGTCTGGTACACCCTTACGAAGATTTACGACCGCTTTTTACACCGGTATTGAACGGATAAACAACTATCTGCTGAGTACTGTTGACTGTATACTGCTTACTAATAAACTATGGCGCGACACAACGAACTTGGAAAAGAGGGAGAAGAGGCTGCGGCCAATTATCTGGAGAAAAATGGCTATATCATTCGCCGTCGTAACTGGTTTTTCGAAAAATTCGAGTTGGACATTGTGGCTGAAAAAGAGGGGTGGTTGGTGGTTGTTGAGGTCAAATCGCGCTCGACAGAGACCTTCGAGCATCCCGAAGATGCCATTACTGCGGGCAAGATTCGGCGCATTGTGTTGGCAACCGATGCCTATATCCGGCAGTTCGATATCGATATGCCCACCCGGTTCGATGTTATTTCTGCCATTCCTACCCGCAACGGCTACCGCATCGACCATATCGAAGATGCGTTTCTATCTCCGGTCAACTGACCGGGCAGACTTCGCATGTTTGTTGTTCCACACCACCGCCATTTCGTCGAAGAGATTGCTGCAACCGTAATGACCTGTCAGAACGAGCTCTACCCGATGTAACAACGTAATATTGGCTATCGACGCGGTGGCTTGCACCGTGTTCATATTGAAAAAGTCGTTGAAAGGTACGATGGTGTCGTGGCGGATGCCTAACGCATCTCCGGTAAACAGCCACCGGTGATTGATGAGGTAACACATAGAGCCGGGGGTATGTCCGGGTGTGAGGATGCCTCTGATGCTGGTGGTGCCTATTGTAAATGTATCTCCGTCGTCTATCAGGGTGTAGCGCAGCGATCCGATGCTGTTATGCATGCCCATTGCCCGGGCCGTTTTTCCGTTAATCATCTGCTCCTCCTCTTTCGCAAAACGTAATTCCGCATTTTTGAACAGGTTGAGCGCGGCCACATGATCCCGATCGGTATGCGTCAGCAATACGGCGGTCACTTTTGCCGGATCGATATGCAGTTGCCTGAATCCTTTGACGATAGCAGCCGAATCGTTGCCCGCATCGATGGCAATGTAGTTGTCTCCGTCCTGCACCAGATACATGTTGACAAAGGTGTCGTTGATGGAGTAGAGACCATCGGCCAGTTGTTGCGTGGGGCAGGGACTCATCTTTTGCGTTTCGGATCTGAATTTGAAGAAATAGAGGATGACCGCTGCAAGGAGTAGGAGTACCAATATTCCGGTAATATAGGATATTTTTGTTAGGGTCTTTTTCATACTATAATAATTTTTTCATCTAAAGATGTATGGAACTTCATGTTGCTGAAAATTATTGCAATCCTTTTGGCCGTTGTGGAGCAACATGTTCGTTTTATAATTCGGTTGTTCTGAAACGGTAGTGCCGGTATCGTTTCTGTGTTGTCACTCCTACAAAGTTCATAAAAATATCGGCAGGTTGCACCACAAAAAAACTAAAACCGCGCCTGTTTTTCAACATGACGCGGCTTGAATTCATAAAACGAGTTCCGGTACCCTTTACCTTATACCTTATACCTATTACCTCGGTGTTTTACATCCGTTCCGGTACTTCGATTCCCAACAGGCTCATGCCGGTTTTGATTACTCTGGCAATATTGCGCGAGAGGGTGAGGCGGAAGGCGCGGAGCTGTTCGTTCTCCTCTTTCAGCATGGAGTGGTCGTGGTAGAACTGGTTGTACTCCTTGGCCAGATCGTAGACGTAGTTGGCCACTATGGCAGGCGAATATTCTTCACCGGCCTCTTTCACTATGGCGGGGAAGTCGGCCAGCATCTGCACCAGACTGATCTCTTTTTCCGAAAGATTCAAAGCGGCATCGGCTGCTACCGTTGCAGTAAGTTTCTGTTCATCGGCTTTGCGCAGCACCGATTTGATGCGGGCATGAGTATATTGAATAAACGGCCCGGTGTTGCCGTTGAAGTCGATCGATTCTTTCGGGTTGAAGGTCATGTTCTTGCGCGGATCGACCTTCAGGATAAAGTATTTCAAAGCGCCGAGACCCACCATGCGGGCGATGGCTTCGGCCTCCTCTTCGGTACAGTTGTCGAGTTTGCCCAGTTCCTGCGAAGTTTCGCGGGCGGTACCCACCATCTCTTCAATCAGGTCGTCGGCATCTACCACGGTACCTTCGCGGCTCTTCATCTTCCCTTCGGGCAGCTCAACCATGCCGTAAGAGAAATGCACGAGGTCTTTGCCCCATTTGAAGCCCAGTTTGTCGAGCAGGATAGAGAGCACCTGAAAGTGATAGTTCTGTTCGTTTCCTACCACATAGACCATTTTGTCGATGGGGAAGTCGTCGTAACGAAGCTTGGCGGTACCGATGTCCTGCGTCATGTAGACCGAAGTCCCGTCGGCGCGGAGCAGCAGCTTTTCGTCCAACCCGTCGTTGGTCAGATCGGCCCACACCGAACCGTCCTCGCGGCGGTAGAACACGCCTTTAGCCAGCCCTTCTTCCACCTTCGATTTGCCTTCGAGGTAGGTTTGCGATTCGTAGTATATCTTGTCGAAGTTTACGCCCATCTTTTGGTAGGTTTCGTCGAAACCAGCATAAACCCAGCTATTCATCGTTTTCCAGAGGTTGCGTACCTCTTCGTCGCCGGCTTCCCATTTGCGGAGCATCTCCTGCGCTTCCACAATCATGGGGGCGTTGCGCTTGGCATCCTCTTCGCTCTGTCCCTGCGCCATCAGCTCTTTGATCTGCGCCTTGTATTCCTGATCGAACCTGACGTAGTAATCGCCTACCAGGTGGTCACCCTTTTTGCCCGAAGAGGCAGGTGTTTCGCCGTTACCGAACTTCTGCCATGCCAGCATTGACTTGCAGATATGGATTCCGCGGTCGTTTACGATGTTGGTCTTGACTAATTTTTGTCCGTTAGCCTTTACAATTTCGCCGAGGCTGAAACCGAGCAGGTTGTTGCGAATATGGCCCAGGTGAAGGGGTTTATTGGTGTTGGGCGACGAATATTCGATCATCACCAGCGGAGAGGCATCGGTAGCCGTTTTTGTTCCGAAAGCATCGTCGGCATTGATAGCGGCCAGCGTTTGCAACCAGTAGTTCTGGGCAATGCTGAGGTTGAGAAACCCTTTTATCACGTTGAAAGCGGTAATCAGCGGTTCGTTGGCTTTGAGGTATTCGCCGATTTCGTTGGCTGCCTGTTCTGGACCTTTGCGTGCCGCTTTGGCAAACGGGAAAACAACTACGGTGAGATCGCCCTCGAACTCTTTCTTTGTCTTTTGTAACTGAACCGTTTTGGCATCGGTATCGGCTCCGTACAACTCTTTTACGGCAGTGATAACCGCCTGTGTGATTTTTGCTTCAATGCTCATGCTTCGGATGTTTTTTCGGGTGGCAAAGGTACGAAAAACAATTAATATTGGGTAATGGGCTGTGCTTTTAGGTTCGGTTGTTTAGCCTAATGGATATGTTTTGGATCTTTCAGGTCAAATCGTCTACCTTAAAATAGGAATGCCGAACCTCCGAAGGGGTCTATTCAGTAAACTGTGTCAGGGAAAGGAGTAAAATTATAACTTTACTAACACTTAACACAGCAGGATGGATAATCAAGAAAAATTTGACTACAAGTCATTTGAGGCAGAAGCAATAGAGCGTTTGAAACAGGGAGAAAGCCTTTCCGGAGAAAATGGAGTATTAGCTCCTTTGTTGAAACGACTGTTGGAAGCAGGTTTGCAAGGAGAAATTGCCAGTCATTTATCAGAGGCCAATGGTGCCAACAGAAGGAATGGAATAAGCAGCAAACAGGTCAAGACAGACTATGGAACTATCCAGGTAAATACTCCGCGTGATCGTAATGGAAGTTTTGATCCTACGTTATTAGCCAAGCGTCAGACAACGCTTGGAGATGGGATTGATCATAAAATAATTAGTTTATATGCTCTGGGAATGAGCTATACCGATATTTGTGATCATTTGAGTGAGATGTATCAGATGAATATCTCTCCGGCAACCATAACGTCTATTACGGACAAAATAGTGCCAGAAATAGAACAATGGCAGACTCGTTCTCTGGAGAGTGTATATCCCATTGTTTGGATGGATGCCATTCATTACAAGGTTCGGGAAGATAATGCCATTAAAAGCAAGGCTGTGTATTGCTTGATAGGAATCAATCGCGAGGGAATCAAAGATTTATTGGGGATGTACATCGGTCAAGCCGAGAGTGCTGGTTTTTGGCTGTCGGTTCTCAATGATATACATCGTCGAGGGGTTCAGGATATATTGATTGCCAGTATTGATAATCTGAAAGGATTTGCTCAAGCAATTGAAGCTGTATTCCCGCAAACAAAGGTTCAACTTTGTATTGTCCATCAAATAAGAAATTCGTTGAAATATGTTTTTTACAAAGATCGAAAAGCAGTAGTTGCTTCGTTGAAAGAGATTTATCAAGCAAACGATAAAAAGCAGGCTGAAAAAGCTTTGGCAAAATTTGATGAACAGTGGTCTGCAAAATATCCTTATATTATCAAATCATGGCTCGAAAACTGGGATAGGCTGTCTCAAATGTTCGAATACCCAGATATGATACGAAAGCTTATTTACACAACTAATATCATTGAAAGCTTTAACAGTCAGCTGCGTAAGGTTACTAAATCAAAACGAGTGTTCACCAATGATCAAGCCCTTATGAAGTTGCTTTATTTGGTACAAACTAAATTGTTTGAAAACGTAGGTCCTATAGCTGGTTGGAAGCAAATTATGGCGCAATTTATTATTATTTTTGAACACAGATGGAATGTCTATTAAAATCTTTCCCTGACACAGTTTATTGAATAGACCCCTCCGAAGGTATCAGTCGGACCTCGAAGCATATCTAACATACCTTTTTAGGTTCAACGAATATCCTTTGAGGTTATTCGCCGGACTTCCGAGGGTATCGCGTGAACCTTCGAGCATATCGAATATATCCTTTTAGCTCCGGTTGATATCTTCAGAGGATATTCGTTGAACCTAAAAAGGTATCTCTTGGACCTCAAAGCATATTCATTGATTCTCGCAAGTCTGGTTCTTCTCCTGTTTTGCCTAATTTCTCTATCTTTGCAGTATGAACAACGGATTTATCATAGCGGGAACCAACAGCGGGAGCGGTAAAACCACTGTTACCATCGGTCTGATGCGACTGCTCAGCCGACAGGGCTATCGGGTGGCTCCCTTCAAAACCGGTCCCGACTATATCGATCCGGCTTTTCACAGCGTGGCTACGGCTACCGCGTCGCACAACTTAGACACCTATCTGCTGGGCGAAGAGACTGCCCGTTACCTTTTTGCCAAATACAGCCACGCGAGCGATGTGGCCGTGGTGGAGGGGGTGATGGGAATGTTCGACGGCATCGGCGAAGAGGGTGGCGGAAGTACGGCCGAACTGGCACGGGTGCTCGGGCTGCCGGTGATTCTGGTGGTGAGCTGCAAAGCGCTTTATCAGAGCGTGGCGGCCATCGTTAACGGTTTTGCCCGGTTTGACGAACGGGTGCGGGTGGCCGGCGTGATTTTGAACCACGTCTACAGCGACGAACAATTTGCTTTTCTGCAACACTATATTGAGAAACAGTGCGGCGTGGCCTGTCTGGGTTATCTGCCTCCCGACGGCGGCATCGGGCTCGAAAGCCGTCACCTGGGACTGATACAGGCGGGCGAAGTGGAGGCGCTGGTAGACAAAACCGACCGCATTGCTGACCTGATGGCACAACATATCGATATCGCCCGTTTGCTGGAGATAACCCGTACCGGCGAACAACCGTTTTCGGTCAACAAACCGGCTGGCTTTGATATCCCGTTACAGGGTCTGAAACTGGGCGTGGCTTACGATAAAGCCTTCAGCTTTTACTACCGTGCCAATCTCGATTTGCTGGAGGAGAACGGTGCTGAATTGCACTATTTCAGTCCGTTGGCCGATACGGTATTGCCTGCCGGAATCAACGCGATCTATCTGGGGGGCGGTTATCCCGAAGTATTTGCCCGCGAACTGAGCGAGAACCGTACGATGCTGCAAAGCATCCGGGCGGCCGCCGAAAGCGGGCTGCCGATCTACGGCGAGTGCGGCGGACTGATGTACCTGACCGAAGGAATCAGTCCCGCGAAGGGAGAGCTCTATCCGATGTGTGGCCTGTTCGGCTGCCGTACGGAGATGACTGCCCGTTTGCAACACTTCGGCTATTGCCGGGTCGGGTGGGGCGATACGCAGACACTGGCGCACGAGTTTCACCACTCGCAACTGATTCCAGCCTCCGAAACGCCCAACTATCGCTTCAGTTTCGATATCGAGAAACCGGAAAATCACCGTCACTGGCAGGGCGGACTCTCCTACAAGAACGTGCTGGCAGGCTATCCGCATATTCACTTCTATTCCGACGTGGCGTTTTTCAGAAAGCTGGCTGGATGGTGGAAAGGGTGAAATAGATAGATCAAAGTCCGCGGTAAGGTAACTAAAACTTTGGTATAGATCTGATAAATTCAGATAATTGCTGCCGTGATCAACGGATTGTTTTCAAAATTACGGACAAACGCTTAACTTTGTAGAATCCGGCTTGTCGGATTGAATCTTTACCAAATTTGTTTACCGTAATGAAATTGAAAGGACATTATTTTCGTTCGCTATTGTGTGTTTGTGCGCTGGTCGTGTGTGGAATACCGGTTGAAGCGCAGTCTGTATCAACCGATGATGTTTTGCAATCCGCAACGTGGATCTCCGATAATGATAACGGAACTTTTACCAATCCCCTGTTTTACGAAGAGTTTTCCGATCCCGATATGATTCGGGTAGGAGACGATTATTATATGACCGGGACTACGATGCATACTATGCCCGGACTGCCTGTTCTTCATTCCAAAGATATGGTCAATTGGGAGCTGCTCGGTTATGCGGTAGAACGGCTCGATCTGGGACCGGCTTTTCGCCTTGAGAAAGGGAAAGATATTTACGGCCAGGGCATCTGGGCTCCCTGTTTGCGCTACCGTAACGGCATGTTCTATATCTTCTCCAATGTAAATCATTACAATACCCAGTTGTTTACCGCTACCAATCCGGCCGGTCCGTGGACACGTACTTCCATGAAGGGTAGTTTCCACGATTTGTCGGTATTGTTTGACGACGACAACAAAGCGTATGTGGTGTGGGGCTATGACGAGTTGCATATGGCGCAACTCAATAGTCAACTTACCGATACCATCCCCGGGACGGGGCGGATTATTGTACCGCGCGGCAGTGGGGCAGGTGAGGGGAGCCATCTCTATAAGATTAACGGTAAATACTACATTACCAATACCAATTACGATCCGGTAGGCTATCAGGTCTGTTTGCGTGCCGATCAACCATACGGACCTTACGAAGTGAATGTGATGAGTGCACAGGAGGGTTTTGGTTACGGCACCGGGTGGCGGTTGAACGATACCCAAAACGGGCCTCCCTTTAAGCTGGTGCCGCCTTCGCCAAATTATCAGGGCGCGGTGGCTTTGCATCAGGGTGGCATTATTCAGGTTCAGTCGGGCGAATGGTGGGGCTGGTCGATGCTTGACTTCAATTCGGTGGGTCGTGTAACGGCTCTTTCGCCGGTTACCTGGAAAGAAGGGTGGCCCTATTTCGGGTTGTCCGGCAATCTGACGCGTACTCCCATGACCTGGGTCAAACCGAATACCGGTTTTACTTCCCGACCCAAACCGTTGTTCGACCGGAGCGATAATTTCGATGGCCCGGCGTTGAATAAGATATGGCAATGGAACCATGTGCCCGATAACGAGAAGTGGTCGCTGACGGAACATCCCGGTTACCTGCGTTTGCATGCGTTGCCCTCGGATGATTTCTGGCATGCCCGCAATTCGTTGACGCAACGGGCTATCGGTCCCGAATCGTTTGCCATAACCAATCTGGATGTGGCGGGTCTGAAAGCAGGCGATGTGGCTGGTTTGGCATTGCTTAATCTTCCGTATGCGTGGGTGGGCGTGGTAAAGGAGAATGATAACCAATATATCCGGTACTACAACCAACAAACCCAGAAACAGGAGAAACTCTATTTTGCCGGAACAAATGTATGGCTGCGCGCTTATTGCAATTTCGATACCGATAGCGCCCGTTTGAGTTTTAGCCTCGATGGTCATAATTTTCATAATATCGGCGATCCGGTGGTGATGCCCTATCAGTTGAAAACTTTTCAGGGAGTTCGTTATGCTCTTTTTTGCTACAGTGCCACCAAAAATGGCGGTTATGCCGACTTTAACAGTTTTCGGGTGGATGAACCACGTGGAAATGCTTTGGTACGGCATATTCCCCTCAACCGGGTTATTCAGTTAAAAAGTAAGGCCGATGGTACGCTGTTGGTCAACTGGAAGAACTGTTTGCGTGCTGTTCCTGGCTCATCTCCATTGGCAGCGGGAAATGTTTCGTTGTTCCGGGTGGTTGACAGGGGAAATGGACGGGTTGCTTTACAATCGGTATCAACCGGAGGTTTTGTGACGGTGAAGGGGGCAGCCGGCATGAGCGAGGTGAGAATAGAAGCGGGGAAAAGTGGCGACGCTTCCGTTTTTCAGTGGGAGGATATGTTGAAAGATGACATGCGGTTGCTGTCTCTTTATAGCCATCGTTATCTCTGGTCCGATCCTGTAGCGCAGAGCCTTTGTGCTGCTGATGCCCGAGGAACACGTCCCGACCGAAAAGACGGTACCTGTTTTGTGTGGAATATTGTAGGGCATAGATAAATATTGTACGCTTTGGTAAGAGTTACTCCACCTAATAGATGGTCAAAGATCTTTTGGGTGGATTTTTGTTTTATATTCAGATTATTCGGATGAGATTATAGCGTTTGTTTACAACAGTATTGTACCCAATAAATAGCTGCTACTTCTTGTAAATATAGTGTCAGAGCGGTTTTGTCTATGTGCTTTCCCTGCTATATAACGTACCGTCCGGAGTGTGGAAGAGAAATACGGAAGAGTCGTCCTTTCGGTTATGTTATGCGGTAAACAAAGGTGCATTATTTTATTGTGTCGTTTTTTGTGTTTATATTTGCAAATAGATTATATGGCAAATTTGTTATGCAATTTGCAAAAGGAGGTTTCTGAAAATCCTTGAATTTTAGAGTAAGAAGCGAATGTCGAAAAGCTTATAGAGTAGACGAACAGGTATTGTAAGATGAAGAAATTACTTTTATCGGTAGTTTGTGCCGTAGTTGTGGCTTGTACGACAAGTGCTCAGGTTAGAATGGGTATAAATCTGAATATGGGATTTCCTGTTGGAGATCTGAGTACGGGAGTCGGAGTTGGTGTCGGAGGGGCTATTAGTGGCCTGTATGACTTTAATTCTCATTTTTCAGCCGGATTGCAAACCGGGTTTCTTAATTTTGCGGAAACCGATAATCAGGGACTCACCCTGTCGGCAATTCCTGTTGTTGCTGTAGGAAAATACTATTTCTCCGAATCGAAATTCAAACCATATGTAGGCACCGATTTCGGTTTATATTTTTTGAAAGCCAAAATGAACGGATCATATAATTTCGGTTCTTTTGGAACATACCATGTTAGTATGTCCGGCACTGAGACTGAGTTGGGAATGGCTCCTACCGTAGGGTTCGAGTATTTTGTATCGGATAAGGTTGCGTTGGATGTAAACGCCAAGTATACGAATATTTTTACATCCGATTCGTCGATAGCGTATATGGGGCTTAATATCGGGTTTATTTGTAAATTATAATCCGTTCTATATATAAAAAATGCGGTTTTCTACATTGTAGGAAACCGCATTTTTTATATATAGCTAAGAGCTCTTATTCGTTGTAGGTAGGCAGCGGCGAATATTTGCCGGAGTAGCGCAACATTTGTTCGGTGTACCCTTCGGTGTAGGAGATCTTCACATCTTTGATATTGCCTTTGGCATCTTTCACTGCTGTCAGCACCGGATTGACGAAACCTTTATAGGGTTTCAGCTCCAGTTTCTTGTAGCGGGCCAATACTTCGTCGTGCAGCTTCTGATCGACCTGTACGCCGTAATCTTCCACCAATTTCTTGGCTCCTTCAAAGTCGCCTTCCGATTTTACACGTTGGATTTCGCCCAGCAACATACCCAGTAGTTTGTGCATCTTCTCGTAGTCGTTCACCACCACAAAGGTTTTGCCGTCGCGTTGTTTGAATTCCACCACGTTTTCGGCTTTGCCATGTTCGTACACCCAGCGGGCAATGAGCTGACGGTTACGCATGTGAGCCTCTTCGATGTTTTTGCCCGGTTCGATGCGGGTGAGCTGTGTCATCAGACCATTCATCATGTATTTATAATACTCGGCTTTGTAGGCTTCTTTGTCGGGAAGAATGCCCAGTTCGACTAACTTAGGATCGCCCACGTAGTAAAGACCGAACAGGTCGGCGCGCGCCTCTTCGATGGTTTTACCGTAGGCTTTCAGCGCATCGGCATCGACACCCGGCAACAATTTGCCCGAACCGTGGCCGAGGCATTCGTGCAAGTCGGTGTGGAGGACGTCGGTGAGGAAACCATACTTACGGATCGACTTCAGTTCTTTATCGCTCCAAACGAACTCTTCGTTGAACCCGCTCTTCTGAGCTGCTTTGTCGTAGGCTTCCATGATGTTTTCGATGGTTACCGACTTCGACCCGTAATCCTTGCGAATCCAGTTGGAGTTGGGCAGGTTGATACCGATCGGTGTGGAGGGGTAGCAGTCGCCGGCTAATTGAGCCACGGTGATTACCTTGGCAGTAACCCCTTTTACAGTCTCTTTTTTGAAGCGTTTGTCTACCGGCGAGTTATCTTCAAACCACTGTGCGTTGGCGCTGATGGTTTCGGTACGTTTGGTGGCTTTCAGGTTTTTGAAGTTGACGTTCGACTCCCAGCTTCCCTTCAAGCCCAGCGGATCGCCGTAGCTTTCGGTAAAGCCGTTCACAAAGTCGATTTGCGACTGGGTGTCGTGCACCCAGAGAATAGCGTAAGCATCGAAGAGCTTCAGGTCGCCTTTCTGGTAAAACTCGATCAGCTTGTCGATAACCGCTTTTTGTTGCGGCGTTTCGGCAACGGTACCGGCTTTTTCCAACCAATAGATAATTCGGGTGATGGCCTGCGAGTAGAGTCCGTCAACTTTCCAAACCTTTTCCACCAGTTTGCCGTTTACTTTCGCCAGACGGCTGTTGTGTCCGTATGCAATCGGTTTCGGATCGTTCGGGTCTTTCATTTTGGTGTAGAAATCTTCTACCTCTTTCTGAGAAATGTCACCTTCGTAATAGTTGTTTGCTGAGGTTTTGATCAGGTCTTCTCCATGCGCCTGATTCACCTTTTTCGGCATCACTGTGGGATCGAACATTACCGGAGTTACCTCTGCCAGAAATGCATCCACCGACTGTCCGTTACGAACAGGGACTTTGCTTTGCGGCAACGCTTTTACCTGTTTGGCAAAAAATTCTTTCGAAAAACCAGGTGCGAATTTATCTTCACCATAGTGATGATGAATGCCATTCGCAAACCATACCCGCTTGAGGTAAACGACGAATTGTTTGTAGTCGTTGCTGGTTTTATCGCCTTTGTAGTTGAGGTAGATGGCTTCGAGCGTACGACGAATTGCCAGGTTGTAGCGGCCGTTCTGGTCGAACAAAATGTCGCGGCCCTCGTTGGCAGCCTGCGAAAGGAAATAGATCAGCTCTTTCTGTTTGAGCCTCAGTTGCTCGAACCCGGGAACCTGATAGCGCAGAATCTGCAGGTCGGCAAACTGATCTACAATGTAGTTGAACTCTTTGGGCGGAGCGCTCTTTCCGGCAGCTTCGGCGCTGCCTGCACCCGCCGTTATCGACAATGCGGTCATAGTAATAAGGATTGTTTTCTTCATAATTGAACGTGATTCGTAATTTGATTGCAAAGATAATTGTTTTTGGTCTCATGCAAATGAGGCACACGGAAAACACAGGGCACACAGAATACACGGAAATGACGGAAAAACACAGAAGAACATATTTTTCTGTGTTTTTCCGTTTCCTCTGTGTGCTCCGTGTGCAATAGGTTCAATTCAGTTTACCCTCGTAATATCTTCCCGTCCTTCAAAAAAACGAATAATGTTTTGCGAGGCGAAGCGGGCAATGTCGTTGCGGGTATCCAGGGTGGCGGTGCCGTTGTGGGGAGCCAGCACTACGTTGTCCATTGCCATAAGTGCGGGTGTGATCTTCGGTTCGAACTCGTAGACATCCAGTCCGGCCGCGGCGATCCAGCCTTGTTGCAGGGCTTCGACCAAAGCGACTTCGTCGATAACGGCTCCACGGGCAGTGTTGACGATGATAGCGGTTCGTTTCATCAGCTGTAACTGTTCGCGACCGATCAGATGATGGGTTTCGTCGGTGAGCGGGGTGTTGAGCGAAAGCACGTCGGAGGCGGCGATCAGGTCATCCAGATCGAGGCGGGTGGCGTGATAGGAGGCCTCCAGATCGGGCGAAAGGCGGTGGCGGTTGTAGTAAACGATGTGCATGCCGCAGGCCAATGCGCGTCGTGCCAGTGCCTGACCAATGCGTCCCATGCCGACGATACCCAGCGTTTTGCCTGTGAGCGACTGCCCCAGATTTTCAAGCACTCCCCATTTCAGCCCGTCGGGAATGCGCACTTTGCGGTCGCATTCGGGAATGCGTCGGGCGGCGGCGAGCATCAGTGCCAGAGCCAGTTCGGCGGTAGGTTCTATTACCGGATCGGGGGTGTTGGTTACCACAATGCCCAGTTGTGCGGCATAATCGATATCGATGTTGTTGTAGCCCACGCCGTAGTTGGAGATGATTTTTACCCGTTGTGCGGCGGCATCCAGCATCTCACGATCGACCGGATAGACGAACGTGGGGATAAACGCGTCGAAGTGGGGCAGGAGCGCGATCAGCTCGTCGCGGGTAAAGGTTTCGTTTTCGGGAAAGACCACCTCGAACTGTTTCTGCAGTTCGGCAAAGCCTTCGGGCAAAAGACGGGTGGAGAGAAGTATACGTTTCATTACAGCATTTGTTTTCAATTTTGAGTGCAAATATACCGGTTTGGATTGAAACAACTACGAAAATAATTGCAGTGAATTGGACTGTGCATGAGCGTCGTTGCCTCAGCGCTCCGGAGGTTAGCTGCAACTTGCGGGAAACAACTGTAGTCGTACAGAACCTTTCTCCAACTTGCGGGAGACTTACCGTAGCGTTCCGGAGGTTAGCTGCAACTTGTGTCAAACAACTGTAGTCGTACGGAACCTTGCCGCAACTTGCGGGGAACTACCGTAGCTGTACAGGAACAGCTGCGGATTGGGTATGCATTTTACAAAACACCAGAGCAGATGTGGTATTTGATCTGACTCCCGTAGTGCTAGAGTTTGATGTAAATCTTTTTCCGGTCGAGGATATAAGCCACCACCCAGCACATCAACATCCACCAGAGTGCAAAAAGCAGTGATCCGATGTAGCCACCGGCATGAGCGAAAATATGGTCGTATATCAATGAATACAGCGGGGTATCGCCGACGGGAATCAGCCACATCAGCGTTACGCCGATTTCGCTGAGCACATAGATCGCAAGCGGGTTTTTTCCAAAAGCAAGAAAGAACTTATTGCCCCGTGTTATCTTCCGGAAATCGGTACAGTAAATAATGGCGGTCAGTAGCAGACAATCGAGTCCCACCGTAAGCACGGCATAGGAGCTTGTCCACAATTTTTTGTTGATCGGGAAAAACAGATCCCAGTCGTAAGCGATAATCGACATACCGATGCCAACAATGATGAGCTGGATCAGCGTCTTTTTTGTGATGCCTTTCGATTGAATATAGTTGCCAACCAGATATCCGCATATCACATTGAACAGAGCCGGAAGAGTGCTTAAAAGACCTTCGGGGTCGAACGGGAATCCTTCGCCATGGTAGAGATGGTTGGTTCCGAACAGAAGAGAATCGATATTCAGTACGGCATTTCCTGTTTTTGAATATTCCTGACCGGGCACTCCAAACCAGACTAATATCGCCCAATAAAAGATAAGCGATGTAATGCCGATAACAAGTATCCGTTCTTTGTTCAGAAAATAGATGAGTATAGCCGTTATGCCGTAGCAGAGTGCAATCCGTTGTAAAACACCCATGATACGGGTATGTGCAAACGGAGAAAGAATAAGGTGCGCGTTGTCGTCGAGTGAAAAGAAGGGAAACCAGTACATCAGATATCCCACCAGAAAAATAAGTAGAGTGCGCTTGCCGATTTTGAGCATAACTTCGGACGTGGTTTGTGATGCCCAGCGCTTGGAGGAAAAACTCAACGCATTTCCCACGGCAAAGAGGAATGAGGGAAAAACCAGGTCGGCGAGCGTGAATCCGTCCCAGTCGGCATGTTTTAGAAAACCGAAAGAAGTCTCTTCATTTCCGGGAGTATTTACGATTATCATCAGGCAAATGGTCATCCCTCTGAATAGGTCAAGGGCAGTAAATCTTCCGTTTTCAGGTGCAAAGGGAGTTCGGTTGTTCATAGGCACATGGTTAATGATAAGACAAATGTAAAAATACTTTTTTTATCTGAAAAACAAAAACGAATTTTTATTTTTCAGATAAAAAAAGGCGTTAGCAGATATTAAATCCGTAACGCCATCCTGATTCGATAACCGGTATCGTATCAGACTTCGTAGTCTACGCAGGCACGCGCATTCACCACTTCTCTGACGAAGGCCTGAACCGCTTTGTGAAGCGGATTGACCTGGTAGCCGTCTAATGCCTCTTTGCTTGTGAGTTCGGAGTAGAGCGCAATGTCATGATCGTCGGGATTGCCGGTAAAATCGATACCCACTTCCAGTTTAATCAGCCCTTCGATCTTTCCGTTGAGGGCTTCCAGTTTTTCTTTTACCAGTTTGGCGTTAGTAGCTTTGTCGTTGCCGGCAGCTTCCTCTTTCAATTTCCAAAATACTAAATGTTTAACCATGTCTATGTAATTTTATGTGTTGAACTGTAATTGTTTGCAAAGCTACCAATTTTAGACGTTAACGCAATAATTTCCGGTTGAAAGATTGTAGTGTCGTTCATCTTTATTGTGTTTGCGGGGTTGCCACCGAAAATTTGTATCTTTGAACGCAAAAATAAATTTTCGCATGAAGACAAAGCAAGAAATAGTTGAAAACTGGTTGGTTCGTTACACCAAAAGGCAATTGGCTGATTTTGACCAATATATTTTGCTGACGAATTTCAATAATTATGTGGAGATGTTTGCAGAACGGTTCGGCGTTCCCGTTTATAACGATGGAAATATGATCAACGCTTCGGCCAACGGTATCACCATTATCAATTTCGGAATGGGAAGTCCCAACGCGGCGCTGATAATGGATTTGCTGACGGCTATTGAGCCAAAGGCGGTTCTTTTCCTTGGGAAATGTGGCGGACTGAAAGATAAAAATCGCAATGGAGATTATATTCTTCCCCTTGCCGCCATCCGTGGCGAAGGTACTTCGAACGACTATTTTCCTCCCGAAATTCCCGCATTACCGGCATTTATGTTGCAGCGTGCCGTTTCGTCCAATATTCGTGACTTCGGTAAAGATTACTGGACCGGCACCGTTTATACCACCAACCGTCGTGTGTGGGAGCACGATGAGGAATTTAAAGCATACCTTCACAATACGCGTGCTCAGGCGGTCGATATGGAGACGGCAACGCTGTTTTCAGTAGGATTTTACAACAGCATTCCAACCGGAGCGTTGCTGCTTGTGTCGGATATGCCGATGCGTCCCGATGGGGTAAAAACCGAGGCCAGCGATAATAAAGTGACGGCCAATTTTGTAGAAGAACACCTCCGCATCGGTGTGAAAGCGCTGATGTCGATTATGAATAACAGTAGCACAATAAAGCATCTGCGTTTCGAGTAATGGCTAAAAAATCAGATTCATACGAACAGATTCTCGATAAACTCAAACGGAAGGAGTATGCCCCGGTGTACTACTTTATGGGCGAGGAACCGTATTACATCGATCTGCTTGCCGATTACATCGAAGATAACGTGCTGGACGAGATGGAGAAGTCGTTCAACCAAACGGTGCTTTACGGAAAAGATACCGATATCCGTACGGTGATTAATGCCGCCAAGCGTTTCCCGATGGGGTCGCAATACCAGGTGGTCATAGTCAAAGAGGCGCAGCAGTTGAAGGCAATCGACGAGCTTACGTTTTATCTGCAAAAACCGCTGGCTTCTACTATTCTTGTTTTTTGCCACAAGTACGGAAACCTAGACAAACGGAAAAAGGTGACCTCCGAGATTGAAAAGTCCGGAGTATTGTTTGTCTCTGAAAAGTTGCGCGACTACCAGATTCCGCCCTGGATTGTGAAGTATCTGGCAGATCGCAAGGTCAAAATATCGGAGAAGGCGGCACTTATGCTCACCGAATTTCTGGGAACCGATCTGAGCAAGGTGGCCAATGAACTTGACAAACTGCTCATTACCAAACCGACCTCCGAATCGACCATCACTCCCGAACTGATCGAGAAGAACATCGGCATCAGTAAGGATTTCAATAATTTCGAGCTGCAAGGCGCCATCGTGGCGGGCGACGTGTTGAAGGTGAACCGCATTGTGCGCTATTTTGCCGATAATCCCAAGAACAATCCGATTATTGTCACGCTTTCCGTTCTGTTCAATTTCTTCAGCAATCTGATGGTATACCACTATTTGCAGGATAAAAGTCAGGCAAATGTGGCTCGTGAACTGGGTGTGAATCCCTATTTTGTCAAAGATTTTCAGGCGGCAGCCAAACGTTTTCCGGCTGGTAAAACCCTGCGGATTATTGCCTGGTTGCGCGAGTGCGATGCCCGATCCAAAGGGATCGAGAACGTGTCGACCGATGCGGGTGATCTGCTGAAAGAGTTAGTATATAAAATGTTACATTAAATAATGAAGAAACTTATCCGGTTCGTGCTGAACCATATTCCCCGAAAGTATCTGCAACTTTTCGCTCATGTGGCTGTGAGAGCCAGCTCTGTTTTTTATGTGGGCAGTAAATATGAATGTCCGGTGTGTCATCACCACTTCCGCAAACTGTTGCCTTATGGCTATGTCAATTCGCGCGAAAATGCGCTTTGTCCTTCGTGTCTGTCGCTGGAGCGTCACCGTCAGATCTGGCTCTTTTTGCAGGCCAAAACCGATTTTTTTACCAAACAGAGCGTGATGTTGCATATTGCTCCCGAATACTGTTTTATCAAACGTTTCGGTGCCATGCCGAACATCAATTACTATTCGGCCGATCTGGAATCGCCGTTGGCTCGTGTGAAGATGGATATTCAGGATATTCCTTTTGAAGATGACACATTCGACGTTATCTTTTGCAACCACATTCTCGAGCATGTGGAAGACGATTTGCTGGCCATGCAAGAACTCTATCGCGTGATGAAACCCGGTGGGTGGGGCATCGTTCAGTCTCCGGTAAATATCGATCGTGCCGTGACCTACGAAGATAAAACGATCACTTCGCCTGAAGAACGCCTGAAACATTTCGGACAGAAAGACCACGTGCGTGAGTACGGTCGCGATTATGCCGACCGGATGCGCTCTGTCGGTTTCAGGGTGGAAGAGGTAAATTTGCCCGAATATGTCTCTTCGGAGAAAATTATTTATTATGCCCTTACGCCAAGCGTTGAGGCTGCCAGAGAGACAACAATCTATTACGTAAGTAAATAATCAATCAAAAATTTCATAATGATTTTCAAAAATATCAGAACCATTCTGACATTAGGTCTGGCTTGTTTTATCTCTTTCTCTGTCTATTCGGAAGTTATTCCTAAACGGGAATTTCGCGGTGTGTGGATTCATACGGTAGGCAACTGGAAATACCGTATCATGAAGGCTGAAGCCATTCAAAAGGAGTGGACCAATATGCTCGACAGTTTTCAGCGGGCAGGTATGAATGCTGTTATCTTTCAGGTTCGTCCGCAAGCCGACGCGTTTTATGAGTCCAAACTGGAGCCCTGGAGTCGCTACCTGACCGGTGAGCAGGGTAAAGCTCCCAATCCGGCGTGGGATCCGCTCGCTTTTATGATTGAAGAGTGTCACAAGCGCGGAATGCAGCTCCATGCGTGGCTCAATCCTTACCGTGTCACCAGTAGCGAGTCGGAAGTATTGTCGAAGATGAACAAGAAACACTCGAAGCTCTTTATTCACTATGGCAAACAGTTGTATTTCGATCCGGGTCAGCCCGAATCGCGAAAGATTGTGAACAAGGTGGTGGAAGATATTGTAGGACGTTATGATGTCGACGGCATCCATTTCGACGACTATTTCTATCCTTATCCTGTGAAAGGTGAAGAGTTTAACGATGCAAAGTCGTTCAAAAAATATGCCAAAAAACAGGGTTTTGAAAAAGATGATCGTGCTGCCTGGAGACGTAATAATGTTGACCAGCTTATAAAAGAGGTGTATGAAACGGTGCATCACGAAAAACCCTGGGTGGTGTTTGGGGTTAGTCCGTTCGGCATATACCGCAACGTGGGTAAAACGCCTGACGGAAGTGGAAGTAAGACTAACGGATTATCCGATTACGACGATCTTTACGCAAACGTGTTGCTCTGGCAAAAAAATCACTGGCTCGATTATGTAGCTCCACAGCTGTACTGGAAAATCGGGCACAAAACGGCCGATTACGCGACATTGGTTGACTGGTGGAGTAAAAACAGCTATGGAACCAACATCTACGTCGGCCAAAGCATAACCACTTTCAACGAAAAGGATTTGAAAGATTCGAACAAAACGCAGTTTGCCGAAAAGATGCGGCTCACCCGTGAGACTCCCAATATTCAGGGAAACATTTGGTGGTCGGGCTATCAGATGCGTGAGAATCCCTTCGGATCGATGGATACGCTGGCGCAACACTATCAACGCATTCCTTCATTGATGCCGGTCTATCCGACAATGGAAAAAGCGGCTCCCGCGCCAATATCGGGCCTGCGCTTTACGATCGATAATTGTAAGCTGAAGGTAATCTGGCAGAGTTCTCCGGCTAAAAAGGAATTGGAACAATCGGCTTACTACTGTATCTATCGTTTCGGTCTGAACGAAAATATCGATTTGAACAACGGGGCAAAGATTGTGAAGATTGTGCGTGATCCATATTACATTGTTTCCGATCCGAAGGAAAAGGCGAAATATGTCATTACCTCTCTCAACCGACTGCATCAGGAGAGCGTTCCTTCCGAACCGGTTTATGTGGGAGAGTAAATAAAATTTCTGATTTAGGATTCCAAAATTTCAAAAGAGAGCCGGCTGAATTCAATCTTCAGTCGGCTCTCTTTTTTATTCGGTGATGCTCTCTATGCTTCCATCCTTAAATGCCGTTGTGATGCGATCGCCGGATTGCACTTCGGTAACACTGGTTACCCGTTTCCCGTTGGCATACGTCATGGTATACCCTTTTTCGAGGATGGCGAGCGGGTTGATATATTTCAGTTGCAGCTCTTTTTGATCCAGGAGGTGGTGTTGTTCCCGAATTATTCGGGAGGCAAAGCCGGATAGCGGTTGGCGATATCCGGATAGCTTCCGGCTCTTGCCGGTGAGCATTGCATTGGATGCCTGCTTGAGTTGAAGTTTGTAACGTTCCAATTGCATTTTACGCTCCGTAGTTCTTCCGAGCAGAAGCTGTGGTAATTTACGCGTAAGTTCTTTCAACCGATCGGCATGTTTTTCGCTAATCTCGTCAATGAGCCGAACCAGATTCTCTTTTTGTTCTTCCAATGAACCCTGTGCTTCCTGCATTCGGTTAATCAGAAACTCGGCGACGGCGGTAGGCGTTTTCAGACAAGCGTACGCCACCATATCGAGAATCGTATTGTCGCGTTGATGCCCGATGCCGGTCAGCACCGGCAGGGGAAACTGGGCGCAGTGCGCAGCCAGCGAATAGCGGTCGAAGCAGCTCAGGTCGGCCGTGGCGCCACCGCCCCGGATAATCACTACAGCGTCAAATTGGTCGATGTGTTGATAAACCTTGTCCAACGCTTCGATAAGCGATTGTTCTGATCGGTCGCCCTGCATGATGGCCGGAAAAAGGTGATGGTAAAACGTATATCCGAAGCTGTTGCCTTGCAGCTGATCCAGAAAGTCACCATATCCGGCGGCAGTTGCCGAAGAGATAATGGCAATGCGCTGAGGAATTATGGCCAGTTCCAACTCTTTATTCATATCGGCAATGCCCTCTTCCTGCAGCTGATTGATGATTTGCTGGCGCCGGAGGGCAACCTCACCGAGGGTGTAAGTCGGATCAATATCGGAGATGTTGAGGCTCAATCCGTAGAGCTCGTGGTATTCGACGGTACATGCGATCAGAATTTTCACGCCGGCATGTAGCTCCTCTCCGGTGGCAGTTTCAAAGTAGGGTTTCAGCATCCGGTAGGTAAACGACCAGATGGTGGCTTTGTTTCGTACTGTAATGCGGTCGCTTTTCGCGTCTTTTTCAATCAGTTCGAGATAGCAGTGTCCGTTCGCATTTTCGCGTATCTCGCTGATCTCAGCTTTTGCCCATAAAGGCTGAGAGAATGAAACGGAAATCGCATCTTTGATCCGTTCGTTCAGTTCATATAGCGAACAGGCTTCGGGCATGTTTTAGAACAAAGATAAAAGAATACAGAGCAAAGAACAAAGACTGATGAAGCGGTTATCTTTATTCTTTACTCTTTGCTCTGTATTCTGAATTTAATATACTTTCTCGGCCACCCGTTTTACGCTCTGTGTGGCCATCATTGTGTAGAAGTGGATACTGGGTACTCCGTGCTGTTTCAGGTCCAGCGCCTGCATCGTACACCATTCTACGCCGACTTCGAGCGCTTCGGCATCGGTTTTGCATTTGGCAAGTTCGGAGGCCAACGGTTCGGGCATATCCACGTGGAATATTTTAGGCAAAACGGTCAGTTGGTTCATCAGTGTGATCGGCTTCAGGCCCGGAATAATCGGCACTGTGATGCCCTCTTTGCGGCAACGATCCACGAAGGCATAGTATTTTTCATTGTCGAAAAACATCTGGGTAACCACATAGTCGGCTCCCAAACGTACCTTCTCCTTCACCCAATGGATGTCGGAATCGAGATTGGGGGCTTCATCGTGCTTCTCGGGGTATCCGGCAACGCCGTACGAGAAGGTCGAAACCGGCTGTTTGATAGTGGAACCATCTATGAATTTTCCGCTGCTGAAATCGTTGATTTGCTGTTGCAGATCGATTGCATGGGCATGTCCCTCTTCGCCGGGAATAAATGCTTTGTCGTGTTTTGCCTTGTCTCCGCGTAGAACCAACAGGTCGGTGATACCCAAAAACTGGAGATCGATCAGGGCGTATTCGGTTTCGCTTTTTGAAAAACCGCTGCAAATCATATGCGGAACGACATTGACTTTGTATTTGTTTTGAATAGCCGCAGCGATGGCCACCGTACCGGGGCGATGCCGTTCGGCGACCCGTTGAAACAGGTTGGGCCCGGTTTCTTTGTATACGATTTCACTCCGGTGTGTGGTGATGTTGATATATTTCGGGTCGAAGGGACGTAGTAAATCGATGGTTTTGTAAACCAGATCAATGCTGTTACCTTTGAGCGGAGGCAGAATCTCAAACGAAAAAGCAGTCGTTTTGCTATTGTTTATCAGGTCGATAACTCTCATAATGTGAAAAATAGGTGATGCAGTTATGTGTCAGATGAATAACACTGCAAGTTACATATTTTTCAACTATTGTCAAATGCGTGGGTGCTATTTTGTTCCCTGAGCGCTGGTAAGCTCTACATTCACCTCTCCGATTTTTAATTTTGAAGTTACTTTTACCGGTATTTTGGCCGAGTCGAGAGACATCCAGATTGCGATGCGTTCGTTCCCTTTGAATACCGTTCCGGGAACCGTGCTGGCAGAAAATTTGGCACACATACGGGACCGATTATTTCCATCTTTACAGGACTCGTTCCCTACGTATTGTATCTCAATCGGATATACTTTCCCATTAATGACCGTGTGTACACGCACCTTTTCGTTTACTCTCAGTCTGGAATAGTCGTATTCGCGCATGTAATAAGCCGCCGATAACATATCGAAATATCCGTCGGCCTTTTCTATCCGGCCAGCATCTTTGGTCTTGCCTTCATTTACCGAAATATTATAATCGATCGTATTGGCCGAGTCGTTGAACCGGTAATGTTCTTTGGCGGTATAAGATCCTTCAATCGCGTTGCGACTTGCTTCTACGGGCAAGATAGTATTTCTGAATACTGTAGATTCAAAGCTTTCACGGACCTTGAAGAAGAGATCGTACCGTTTGAAGCTGACTCCATTTGCTCTGATAGTTAAAAACTTAGGGTTTTCGTTTGCAAGTACTCTCAGGGTGATGTTTGCTGCCGGTAACCATAAAACGCCCCAATGATAATAGGCTTTATAGGTAAGTACTTCTCCCGGTGCAAAAGATTTTTGTCCAAAAGAGGTGAATACAGAACAGGCTGTTATTAAGAGTATTAGAATGTATTTTCGGTGGGATAATAAGCAAATCATAGAATATGGCATGAGAACAAATAGTTGGTGCAAAGATAGTAGAATAAATGTTCAATGTGGAGCGGGTTGAAACATTTGATTTAAAAAAAGAAAGGGTTGTCATCACGACAACCACAATCAATTATTAACCTTAAATCTAATACCATGAAAAACACGGTGCAAAGGTAAGTGTAAAATGGATGGTAGACCAAATTTTTTGCGTTTTTTTTATGTTGATTAATGGATGTTTGAAGCTCGGAAGGGAAACTGTGTGAGGGGTGTGTCTTTTTTAAGCTTTTTACTGAATAGCCGATTTTCGTCTCTCTCTTTTTTGTTGTCAATGATTTAAAAAAAGAAAGGGTTGTCTCGCGACAACCACAATCAATTATTAACCTTAAAATCTAATACCATGAAAAACACAGTGCAAAGATACAACGTTTTAGACTGGTCAACCAAATATTTTTGTATATATTTCGATATATAAGGATATGTTTATAAATTAAATGGGGCCGTATCTTTGTAACTGATTTATTTGTAGTGATTTGTATTGCTTCTGAGTTATTCGTATTGGTAACCCAATTTGTGTCGGTGGTGATCTCTTAGCGTCTTGCTGATTGCGACCACTTTTATCTGTGACGTGTCAGATGGCGTTCTCTTGTCTGTCTGCTGCCGGGTGATAATGCTTGTCGTATCTTTAACCGAATGGTGGGTAGGATGGCTTGTTGGGGAGTTTCGAAGAATAGAGTGTTTGCTTGATAGCATTTGTAACTTGTTTAAAAAAGAAAGGGTTGTCATCGCGACAACCACAATCAATTATTAACCTTAAAATCTAATACCATGAAAAACACAGTGCAAAGATACATTATTTGGAACTGGTTAACCAAATATTTTTGCATATATTTCTGTATATTATGATATATTTACGTTTTTTTTGAATTTTGAAATGGAGATTCAATTTATTGATTTACAATAATATATTTCTATTTGTGGCGTTTCTTTGTGGCGAACTGTAATGGTAGAGGAAAAATTTACTAAAAGGTCATTGAAGGTGCTGACTTGTAGTGAAGTGGAGTGCCGATTTAGGGTCTTCTTTAAAAAAGAAAAGGGTTGTCGTCGCGACAACCACAATCCCTGTTAACCTTAAATCTAATACCATGAAAAACACAATGCAAAGGTACAATGTCTTTTTACGTTTTCCAAATAATGGAATAGAAAAATATTCCACATTAACGTAATTTGTAACTTGTGTATTTTATTAACAAATAAAAGTGTCTGATAATTAGATTAATATGTTTTTTATTCGACATATAAAACAAGCCCTTTGAGGTACTCTCCTTCGGCGTGGTAGATATTTATAGGATGATCTGCTGGTTGCGTTAATTGGTGGAGTATACGAACTTTCCTTCCCGATTGAGCCGCAGCGGAGAAAACGGCCAAACGAAATTGCTCTTTTGTGACAACCTGAGAACAGGAGAAGGTAAATAAAATTCCATTGGGCTGGATCTGTTCAAATGCTTTTGCATTGAGTTTGCGATAGCCCTGAAGTGCGTTGCTGACCACATTTTTATGCTTCGCAAAGGCCGGGGGATCTAAAATAATCAGATCGTACTTGTTTTTAGCTTGTTCCAAAAATTTGAATGCGTCTTCCGCAAATGCCTCGTGGCGCGTCTCATCCGGAAAATTCAGCGCTATATTTTTATTGGTCAATTCAATGGCTTTGGCCGAACTGTCGACCGAATGTACCAATTTAGCTCCTCCGCGGAGGGCATAAAACGAAAAGCCTCCGGTGTAGCAAAACATGTTAAGTACGGAGCGGTTTTTGGCGTATTTTTCGAGGAGCAAACGGTTTTCGCGTTGATCTACAAAGAATCCTGTTTTTTGCCCGCGTAACCAATCGGCATGGAACCGGAGCCCGTGCTCCATGGCTATGCAGTCGGTCTCCTGTCCAATCAAATAGCTGTTTTCGGGAGTAACATCGGCCTTGAAAGGTAAGGTGCCTTCCGATTTGTAATACACATTTTCGAGCCCTTTGACTGTTTGCATCAGTATAGAGGCAATGGTCTGCCGGACTTTGTGGATTGCCACCGTGTGAGCCTGAACCACAGCCGTCGTGTCGTAAATATCAATAACCAATCCCGGAAGATTATCTCCTTCGCCGTGAATCAGACGATAGGTGGTATTTTGACTGTTTTCGGCCAATCCCAGAGTTACCCTAAGATTGTAGGCGATTTGAATTTTCTGCAGCCAGAAGTCGGTATCGATCACAGCGGGCGTAAATGAGAGGACGCGAACCGTGATACTGCCTATCTGATAGTATCCTACGGCGATCCACTGCTGTTGGGCGTTGTACACTTCTACAATATCACCTTCTTCGGGGTTTCCCTCGATATGGTGAATGGCTCCGGAAAAAATCCAGGGATGGAAACGTAACAATGCCTCTTCTTTCCCTTTTTTGAGTATTATTTTGGGTAATGTCATGCGTCTTGTTTGAGTTTTTGATAAATCTGGTGGCATGCCCATGCGTCGGTTGCCGCGTAGAGCTGCTGGGCCGGCGTTAGTTCTGTGGCCTCCCAATTGGATAACCGTTGCGATTTGGAAATGCGTTTTCCAAACAGAATGGCGTATATCTTTTGCAGGCTCTGATCTTTTATGCCATAATCCAGAACGACATCCTGAAGATCGATGAAACTGTCGGCGAGGATAGGAGCGCGTTTGCGCAGCGCTTTGAAATCGTCACGAAGAGAGAGACCGATCTTTTTGACCTGTGTGTTGTTGAGCAGGTCTACCAGTATTTGGGGCAATCCCAGTTCATTGAGGCGAATCAGAAAGCAAATTTCGTCCGTCGACAATTGCACGAGGGCCACTTTGTGTATCTGTCCGCGCGCGAATGATGGTTTGGTTTCCGTGTCGAAACCAATAAGTTCATGCCCGGATAAAAAATCCACAGCAGATTCCAACTCTTCGACCGATTGCACGACGGTGATTTTGCCGTTAAAGGCTACGGTTGGTAATGATGCGATCGATTCTTTGCTTATTGATGATTGATAGGTCATTATAGTTCTTTTTTAGCGATAACCACTATTTGTTTCGCTGATGTTTGAAAAAAGATATATCACGACTATCATCGGGTTGGGTAGGGGATATTTCTGTATTATCTTCAATATTGTTGTTTTCGTTGTATAAAACCTGATGCAGCGCCCGCAGAGAGTTGAGCAGTTTTTGTCCCCAATGGGTACGGAACGAGACTAAGCAATAGGTTAACGCGTTTTGCATTGCTTCATCGTCGCCCAACTGGCAGTTGTACAAAAAATCTTTCAATTCCTGATAAATGTCAGCCATGTTCTCCGATACCGTTACGGCAATCGGAGTGTCGGAGTATTGCATGTCGGGATGAAACACTTCAAGATAATTGTCGTCCATGCCTAAAACAGAGGCCACACTTTCTCTCAAAAGCTCATAGTCTGTTTCCGTTACGATCCGTTCGGGCTCGGTTTCCGTCTCGTCGGTATCATCAAGTAACAAAGATGTCTTCAAATAGAGCAGGGGCAGGTATTTGACCGCGTGGCTAAGGAATTGTTGCTTGTTTATTTCTGGTATTTGCTCCAGAAACAGGCAAAATTCAGCGGCTACAGTGATGAATTCGAGATTTTCTTTGGAATGAGGAGTAGATGGCATATGGATTGCAACAAATTAATTTTGCAAAATTAGTAAAATAGTTGCTACCAATCACCTATTTATTTTCAAAATTACAAACGAAGGTCGTAACTTTGTGTCTTTGTTGCCGAAATTGCTTTCGCAGCAACCATTAATTGTCGTTACAATCACCTTTCATGTTGTTGAATTTACCATCGTATACGTTTCGTGTGCAAGAAAAAGAGGGTAAGCGGTTTATTTTTGATCGCTTACGAAAACGTTATGTGGCGTTGACTCCCGAAGAGTGGGTTCGTCAAAATGTGGTCGAATTTTTGGTGAATGACAAAAATTTTCCGGCAGCCCGGATGGGAAATGAAATTTCATTGAAGCAGAACGGCCTGACGCGCCGTTGCGATTCGGTAGTGTACGATGTATTTGGTAATCCGTTGCTTGTGGCGGAGTTTAAAGCTCCCGATGTTGAAATTACGCAGGCTACCTTCGATCAGATTGCCCGTTATATCTGGCAGCTGAAGGTCGAATATTTGTTGGTTAGCAATGGGTTAAAGCACTATTGTTGCAGGTTGGATTATGAGTCGATGCAGATGAGTTACCTGAAAGAGGTTCCGTCGTATCAGGATATAATAAATTGATTTTGAATTGTATGAATGTCGAAATTATAACAATCGGAGATGAACTGCTTTTGGGGCAGGTAGTCGATACCAATTCGGCCTGGATGGGAGCCGAACTGGCCAAAGAGGGCTTTCGGGTGCGGGGTATTACATCGATAGGCGATGACGCTCCCGAAATTACGGAAACCCTGGGTCGTTTGCTGCATAGGTCGGATATTGTGCTGATAACCGGCGGTCTGGGACCGACGAATGACGATATCACGTTGCAGACACTTTGCGGGTTTTTCAAGACGCGCATGGTCTTTAGCGAAAGCATTTACACCGATTTGGAACGATTTCTGGCCAGTCGTCCCGGAGCAATGAACGAGTTGAACCGTAGTCAGGCCATGGTGCCTGAAGATGCAACCGTTATTTCCAATACGGTTGGTACGGCGCCCATAACCTGGTTCGAACGCGATGGAAAAATAGTGGTCTCTATGCCGGGAGTGCCGGCCGAAATGAAAACGGTAATGACGAATGAGATTATTCCTCGTCTGAAGGCGCATTTCAACGTACCTTCGTTGCAGCACCGGCATATTATTGTCAGTGGCTATACCGAATCGGCGCTGGCTATTAAGCTCGAAAGCTGGGAACGTCATTTGCCGTCGTACATTAAGCTGGCTTATTTGCCTCAAATCGGATTGATGCGTTTGCGTTTGACCGCTTCTTCGGAAGATCGGGAGGCTTTGTCGGCAGTACTTGATGCCGAGGTTGTCAAGGTGCAAACGATTTTGGGTGATGCCATTTTTGCCCTGGACGACATTACCCTGCAAGAGGTTATCGGAAGCCTGCTGCGTGCGAATAACCTGACCATGGCTACTGCCGAGAGTTGTACCGGTGGCTATATTGCCCATTTAATTACCTCTGTATCGGGAAGCTCCGACTATTTCAAAGGAAGCGTGGTGGCGTATGCCAATGAAATAAAACAGCGGTTGCTGCATGTAGCAGATGCCGATCTTACGAAGTACGGAGCCGTAAGCCGTCAGGTGGTGGAACAGATGGTACGTGGAGCCCAGTCGCAGTTTAATACAGATGTGGCTGTCGCTACATCAGGCGTGGCCGGGCCTTTGGGAGGTACTGCCGAAAAGCCTGTGGGAACGGTATGGGTGGCGGTTGCCGTGAAGGATCGGGTAGTGAGCGAATGTTATCATTTCGGTCAGTTCCGCGACAGAAATATTGTGCGTTCGGCTATTGCGGCATTGGCTATGCTGAAGAAAGAGATCGAAAAATAGGCCGTGTCTTCTACTCGGATGTGCTGAGTTGTTCCGCTATCTGCTTTGCCCAGGCTTCGATTGCATTCCACTCTCTGAAATCACCTGCCGGAAGCTTGAGCTTGTTGACGATAAACCGTTCAAATACATTCAGGGCATCGAGGTTGATCTGACCATGGAATAGTGCGATATCGCAGGGTTTGATGGTCGCAATGACCAATTGGAGTGTGGGAGGATATTTCCATTCCTTCATTATTTCTACCGGATTGCCGTGGCCTGTGGGGCCGCTTGAAAAAAGCCATGTTTTTTTCTTGGCCAGTTCGTGCTTGTTTTTCCTGAGAAATCTTGCTGTTTGGTGTCGCCATTGACCGAAGTATACGGCACTGCCCGCGATAATAGCCTGATAAGGTGTTAGGGAGATCACCTCATTTACCGGTAATACGTCGACCAGAAAGCTATGCTGGCTCAGTATCAACCCAATTCTTTCCGCAATCTCTTCAGTAGCCCCGTGTTTAGAGGCGTACGCAACTAAAATTTTTGTTTGCATAACGATTCAGGTAACAAGGAAACAATGATAGAAAACGATCATTAACCGATACAAATATACACAAATTGTGTTATAAACTGTTCGTTAATAACGGACTTTCCCAAATTGTCTTTGTGTCGAGCGACATACGGATGCGCCATTCGGTCGGATAGAGGTTGTTGGCGCGGTTTCCTAAGTTCTTGACCCATCCTAATGGAAGGTTGTTATATGTTAGCAGAGTATATCCCCTGGGCGAGTCGGGAAGTAGAATGGCTTCGCGTTTCAGATAGGAGATGGCGGTTGCCCAGTCGACTTCAGCCGAAGGTGTATTGTTTGTGTTTAGCGCTTTTGAGAGTGCCAATGCTGTGTGCGGAATAAAATCGGCTCCTTTTTGCTCACCCAACGTGATGCCGGTGAATAACGGGTTCAAATTAGCGTTAATCATCGAAACAAGCTCGTCGAATTGTTTGCGATAGGCGTAGACATAGGTTTTGTCTTTGCGGTAAAGCCACTCCTGTCCAATCAGATAATTTGAAAAAACATCCGGTTTTAGCAGTGCTTGCCTGCTCTTTGCGTCGCTGTGGCCTTTGCTGCGTCGCAAACTCTCCGATGCTGCTGTTTTGCGTAAAACGGCAATAAAAAAGCCTTCGCTTTCCGTCTTGTGAGGAAAAAAACGGTAGCATCCGTTGCTTTCGGTTATCTGCCACGCCGGATTGATATTGACCGATAATACCTCGGCTCCCAGCTCGTTAACGATCCATTTGATGTTCTCTTCGTCTTCGCTGCGGTTATAGGTGCAGGTGCTGTAAATGAACAATCCACCCTCTTTTAGCGCGGGCCAAATGTCGTTTATGATGGTTTGCTGACGCGTAGCACACAGCTCTACATTGGCCGGTGACCACTCGCCGATAGAGGCCGGGTCTTTCCGAAACATTCCTTCTCCGGAGCAGGGTACATCGGCCACAATCAGGTCGAATATCGCCTTTAATTTTCCGAAATCGGCCGCTGTATTATTGGTAACGGCCACATCGGGATTACCCCATTTTTGCATATTCTCTGCCAGAATATGAGCGCGCTGGCGTATGGTTTCGTTGGCTATCAGAAAACTTCCTTCGGGCAATAAATTGGACAGATGTGTGGATTTTCCTCCGGGTGCAGCGCAAAGGTCGAGTGCGTTTACGGGATGTGTGACGTGTTGTTTGACGATTTGCTCGATAAACATCGACCCCGTTTCCTGAACATAGTAGCATCCGGCATGAAAAAGGGGATCGGCTGTAAAAAGCGGACGTTCGGGTAGATAGTATCCCGATTCGCACCATGCAACCCGCTTGTGGGATAAATCGGGATTGATTTTGTTATTCAGGCGAATACTGACCGGAGCATCTTGCTGTAGCGCCTGTTCAAAGGCCTCCCACCCGGAGCGTAACAATGTTTTTGTTTGTTCTATAAAGGGAAGCGGGAGCGATAGCATATGCGAAGATTAGATAAGCGGGTCGATGATTATTTTTTGACTTCTACCCCCAGATTTTGTTCAATATACATGGTGAGGATATCGATGGCGATTTCGTTATTACCTCCCTGAGGAACAATGAGATCGGCAAACCGTTTGGTGGGTTCGATGAATTGCAGGTGCATCGGTTTTACCGTATTCTGGTAACGTTCCATTACGTTGGCGGCCGAACGTCCCCGTTCGATAATATCGCGGTTGATGACACGAATCAGACGGTCATCCGGATCGGTATCGACAAAGACTTTCAAGTCCATCAAATCGCGCAACTCAGGATCGGTGAGCACCAGTATGCCTTCAATGATAATGACATCGCGGGGCGAAATGGTGATCGTCTTTTCATCCCGTGTGCAGGTGAGGTAGGAGTAGATCGGTTGCTCTATTGAATTTCCCTTTTTAAGTTCACTTACATGCTTTCTCAATAAATCAAACTCGATCGAATTCGGATGGTCGAAATTTATCTCCAGCCGTTCTTCGAGGGGGATATGTGAACTGTCTCTGTAGTATGAATCCTGAGGGAGTACCACTACTTCGTCGGCAGGTAACCGATCGATGATTTTTCTAACAACGGTTGTCTTTCCAGATCCGGTTCCTCCTGCAATGCCGATTACTAACATTTTAGCTATTTGTTTGAGTTTGAATTTTGCGGCTACAAAAGTAGGCTTTTTCGCAGAGACTGACAATGCCCGTCTGCGATAAATCGTAATATTACAAACCAGATGGTTATTCTTCGCTTGTTATCACGTAAACCTGTCCGGTTTCATAGCGCGTTACTTTAATGGGAGTTCCCTGCTCGATGAACCCATGTTCCGATACGGCATCGTAGAAATTGCTTTCTACCATGACCTTACCCGAGGGACGCAGTACGGTAGCAGCAACACCTATTTTGCCTACAATCTGCTGGGGTTCGGTGGGAACGCCCACAAATCCCTGTGCAATCTCCTGTTCGGTATCGAGAGCCACCCTTCTGAAAATTCCTTTTTTACCTATTTTGTTGGAAAAATAGATGGACAGTCCGAAGGCTACAGCAATACTGATGAGTACGGTGAATAGAGCGATCGCTATTTCACCTCCGGGAACCCGGCTGAAATCGAAGTTTGTGTTGTCAATCATACTAAGTGTTAATCCGCCAATTATTAATATTATTCCTGATATGCCGGCAAGACCGAAGCCAGGAATTACAAATATTTCAAGAGCAAGTAAAACCAATCCGATGAAAAAGAGCATGATCTCCCATGTGGCAGCCGAACCTCCGAGATAAAGCGGGGCAAAATAGAGCGCGGCGGCAATGATGGCGGCAATGATCGGTATACCGAGTCCCGGAGTGTGCAGTTCAAAATAGATTCCGGCAATGATAATCATAATCAAAAGCGCCCGTACAAACGGGTTGTTCAGTAACCCGATCAGGTCATAAAGGATTGATGGTCTGAATAGCTGTAGATTGTATTTTGCCATGCCTAAATTCTTAACAAGAATATCGTCAATCGATTCGGCCTTTCCTTCGCAATAGTGATTTTTAATCGCTTCGTCGGTGGTGAAGGTTAGCGTTCGTCCGGCATCGACCACATTCGGGATGGCGATGCGGTTGTCAACCATCGCTTCGGCAATGCGGGGGTCGCGGCGCCATTGAATCAGGGTATCTTTCCCCGATATTACCGTCTCTTTTCCATGCGCTTCGGCTGTGGAACGAATGGTTGCCCGCATATATGACTGATACTTATCGGGCATTTGTCCTCCGGTTTGATCCACTACGGTGGCAGCGCCCAAACTGGCTCCGGCGCGCATGTATATTTTCTGGCAGGCAATGGCGATGAGAGCTCCGGCGGAAGCCGCATTATTGTCGATAAATGCAATAACCGGAATCTTACTATTTAGTATACGTGTTCGCATCGAGTCGGCATACACCACTTCGCCTCCATAGGTATTGAGTCTGATAATAATCACTCTGGCATCGGCTTTGGCTGCCTCGGCAAATCCTTTTTTCAGATAAATCCAGGTGGTGGCACCAATCTCTTTCCGAATATCGATTTGATAGACAGTCGGTCCGGTATTGGCATGTCCCCACACCACGAAAAGGCTAAATAGAAGTAAAGTTACCAGAGTTTTGCGCATACATCGAACTTTAAAATGTAAGTATATGGAATGATAATCCTGCAAATATAGTTATTACAAAAATACGTTATTTCTGCTATTTTCTTTCAACTCAAACGAAAATAGATTATTTAGCGATAAAAATTCCGTACCTTTGTTCCGATTTTAACCCTCGGTATGGATAGGGGACTCGAATATGGAATACGCAAAACGACAAACATTGATACTACCAGAATACGGCCGCAACATTCAGCGAATGGTGCAACACGCTGTCACAATTGAAGATCCGCAGGAGCGGGCCCGTTGTGCTCAGACCATTATCTCCATAATGGGAAACCTCTTTCCCTACTTGCGCGATATCAATAACTTTAAGCATAAGTTGTGGGATCATTTGGCAATTATGTCCGACTTTCAACTCGATATTGATTATCCGTGCGAAGTGTTGAAGAAGGAGAATCTTTATTCACATCCCGATAAAATTCCTTTTACCAACAAATCGATTCGCTACCCTCATTATGGACGGGTGTTGGAGCAGATGATCGAAAAAGCAGTCGCGTTTCCGGAAGGAGAACAGAAAGATCAGTTGCTGCTGCTGATTGCCAACCATATGAAAAAATGTTACCTTACCTGGAACAAAGAGGTGGTTGAAGATCGAAAAATATTTGACGATCTGCGGGAGCTATCCCGGGGACGGTTGAGTGTAAATCCCGATTTCCTGAAGCTGATGGAATCGAAGGAGATTCTCAATAAAAAGAACAAGCCGAATCAAAATAAAAAAGCGTCCAAGTAAGACGCTTTTTTTTGTTAGCAACCTTGCTGTTTTATCCTGATTAATGGAAAAAAGAAATCCTTGTCGAAATAAATCGACAAGGATTTCTTTTAATGGTTGTTCTGCTAGGACTCGAACCCAGACGAGCAGAACCAGAATCTGCTGTGCTACCATTACACCACAGAACAATTTGGTGATGCAAAGTTATTGTTTTGTCTTCAAAAATACAAGAAAAAACAAACCTTTTCAGACTATTTTGGAACTTTTCAATAGAATTTACCGGCTTTCCGGCGAACTATTAAAAAGCGGAGAGGACGAGATTCGAACTCGTGAAACCCTTTAGAGGTTTACACGCTTTCCAGGCGTGCCTCTTCAACCACTCGAGCACCTCTCCTTTAGCTGAAAGCGGTTGCAAAAGTAGGGATTTATTCTGATTGTGACAATAGCTGACCAAAGAAAAATAATGCTGACAGGGAGTCATTCAAATCCAACGTATTGACCATTACAAAGGATGTCGTACATTGTTTTTCGGCAATAATAATCTGTTAAAATCAAATTATTTTGAGTAAGTTTGTGCAATGGAATAGCATAGTGTTATCTCCTTGTGTATTAATTCAAATTATTTCAAAAAATGCAGCTTACGGCCAAATTAGTTGAACTGCTGCCGCTACAAACCGGTACAAGTTCAAAAGGAGAGTGGAGAAAACAAAACATTGTTGTGGAGACAGATGATCAGTATCCGAAAAAGATATGTATCTCTGTATGGGGTGATAAAATTGACGCAAATCAATTGCAACCCGGCAATAAACTGAAAATCGATTTCGATATAGAAAGCCGTGAGTATAACCAGAGATGGTACACTGATGTGAAAGCGTGGAAAATAGAACTGGCTAATGCGAATGCTCCGGGTGACTCCGTGCCACCCATCGATCCGACGTTCGACCCGGGACCGGCCGAAGCACATGACGATATGCCATTTTAAAATATCTACAAAAGAAACCGGTAGCAATCTACCACAAAAATAACGGGCGTTGTTCTGAAATCTATGAAAGAGATCAGAGCAACGCTCTTTTTATTTGGGATAAAAGTGCATATTTATCGCCGATATCTACAAACGGAACAATGTAATGGCGTTTCTTCCTGTTATCTGAATAATTTCATCCACAGGTTTTTGGTAGATTTCGGCCAACTTTTGTGCAACCAGCAGTACGTAAGCACTTTCGTTGCGTTTGCCTCGGTAGGGAGCCGGGGTGAGGTAGGGGGCATCGGTCTCCAGTACCAGGTTTTCGGGCGATAGTTGTTCGAGTACGCTACTCAATTTCGAGTTTTTGAAGGTAACTACTCCGTTAATGCCTAAGTAGAAGTTGCCGAGCGATAATATGCGGTGGGCAAATTCGACGGAGTCGCCGAAGCTGTGAAATAAGCCCCTGAGTTTGTCGCAGTTGTATTTTTCTACGGAGGCAATGGTATCTTCAAAGGCATCGCGCTGGTGAATAATGACCGGTAGGTCGTACTCTATAGCCCATTGAAGCTGCTGTTCGAAAGCGTTGATCTGTTCCTCGCGGAATGTTTTGTCCCAGTAAAGATCGATGCCCACCTCGCCGATGGCGCAATAGGGCCGGCGGTCGAGTTCGTGCTTCACCCATGCCAATTCATCTTTGTAGGCAGCATTCACGCTGGTAGGATGCAGGCCAATGGTCGCGCTGAAATAGCCCGGTTCGGTAGCTTCAAGCGCCAGCATCGGTGCCAGCGTCTCTTTATCTACGTTAGGCAGTATAATATGAGCCACTCCGGCCGCTTTCGCCCGGTTGACAACCTCCGTCCGGTCTTCGTCGAACTCGGGAAGATAGATGTGTGAATGGGTGTCTATGAGCATCTTTGTTGAATCGTTGAAGTGTGTAATTGTTTAATCGTAATCTGCAATGTTATCTGGATTGGAAGCTTCGGTTCAGTGCATTCAGTTTATTGGCTATTTTGTCGATATTGGCTTTTGTCTCTGTGAATTGTTGTTCAGAGATATATTCCAGATCAAACGCTATATAGAGTTGCGACAAGACCTCCATCAACGAACCGAAAGAGATTTCAATAAAGCGGCATTTCTCTTTAACGGTACTGCGGGAAACCCCTTCGGCTATGTTTGACATGACAGATATCGTCGCTCGTTGTATTTGGGACGACAGACCAAACCGTTCTTCAACAGGGAACTGCTTTGTCAGCAGATATATTTTTTTTACAAGTTGGCGAGCATCTTGCCAAACTTCAAGTTTTTCAAAGCTGTACAGATACATGGCATTTATCTCTTGTCGGTTAATAGAAAAAATCGTTGAACTGTTTTGTCGATTCAACGATTAAACAATTCAACGATTGGATAGTTCTGTTATTTGGCGGTTGAACGATTACACATTTCAACAATTAAACGCTTCCACGATTAAACAGGTAGTTCATCATTCCCACTCGATGGTGGCGGGCGGTTTGGAGCTGATGTCGTAAACTACGCGGTTTACGCCACGTACTTTGTTGATAATGTCGTTGGATACCTGCGCCATGAAGTCGTACGGGAGATGAACCCAGTCGGCGGTCATGCCATCGGTAGAGTGAACGGCACGCAGCGCGATGGTGTTTTCGTAGGTACGTTCGTCGCCCATTACGCCTACCGATTTCACCGGAAGCAGAATGGTACCTGCCTGCCAGATAGAATCGTATAAGCCCCATGTTTTCAGCCCTTCGATAAAGATGTGATCGGCATCTTGCAAAATGCGCACCTTCTCGGCAGTAACATCGCCAAGGATACGTACACCCAGACCCGGTCCCGGGAAGGGATGACGGCCCAGCAAATCCGGCGAAATGCCGAGGCTTTTACCCACGCGGCGCACTTCGTCTTTGAAGAGCAGGCGCAACGGTTCAACTACCTTTAGTTTCATCGTTTCGGGCAGTCCACCCACGTTGTGGTGCGATTTGATAGTTGCCGAGGGACCGTTTACCGAAACCGATTCGATAACATCGGGGTAAATAGTACCCTGTGCCAGCCATTTCACGTCTTGTATTTTGTGTGCTTCTATATCGAATACTTCGATAAAGTCGCGACCGATAATTTTGCGTTTCTTTTCGGGTTCTGTCACCCCTTTCAGGTCGTTCAGAAAACGATCGGTGGCATCTACGCCGATCACGTTCAGCTTCATGCCCTTGTACTGATCGAGTACGCTTTCGAATTCGTTTTTACGCAACAGTCCGTTGTTTACGAAGATACAGGTGAGGTTTTCGCCGATAGCGCGGTGCAGTAATACGCCGGCTACGGTAGAATCGACTCCGCCAGACAAACCAAGCACCACTTTGTCGTTGCCCAACAGCACTTTCAACTCCTTAACAGTACTTTCGATAAACGAATCGGGAGTCCAGTCCTGCTGACATTCGCAGATATTCACCACAAAGTTCTTTAATATTTGCGATCCCTCGGAGGTGTGATATACTTCGGGGTGAAACTGGATACCGAAGGTGTTTTCGCCGCTTATTTTGAATGCGGCATTTTTTACTGTTTCGGTTGAAGCGATGAGTTCAAAATTAGAAGGTATTTCGGTAATGGTATCTCCGTGCGACATCCAAACCTGTGTGCGTTCGCTGACTCCGGCAAAAAGAGGAGAGTGCGATGCGGTTACGTTCAACATGGCGCGGCCATATTCCCGTGTATTGGATGGTTCTACCTTGCCGCCGTTGCTGTGACAAAGATACTGAGCTCCGTAGCATACGCCCAGAATGGGCATCTTGCCTTCAAACGGAGTGAGGTCGGGAATCAGCGCATTGTCCTGATGGACAGAAAAAGGACTTCCTGAGAGGATAACACCCTTCACTGTGGCATCGAGTGCCGGATAGTGGTTGTAAGGATGAATTTCGCAGTAGACATTGAGTTCGCGGATGCGACGACCGATAAGTTGGGTGTATTGCGACCCGAAATCGAGGATAAGGATTTTGTTGGTCATGCTGGTGTGAAGAATTTTGCTGCAAAGATACGTTTTTTTGCTAACTTTGCACCGTTTTGTATCAAGATTAATTGGCCGTATAAAGCGTTTTTGATAATGTTTTATTCTGCTAATAAGTAAATTAGATTGTTTTTTAGTAGTTTTGCTCGGTGTGCCTCTTTATTATTAAATAGGACGCACGAGATTTAGGTATTTAGTATTTTTTAATTAGTAACAGTATGTCAAACAATTTATTAAAAGGGAAAAGAGGAATTATCTTCGGAGCCCTGAATGATATGTCGATTGCCTGGAAGGTGGCCGAACGTGCCGTCGAAGAAGGGGCATCAATTACATTGACCAATACCGAATTAGCAATTCGGATGGGAACCATCGGCGAATTGGGCAAAAAACTCAATGCCGAAGTGATTCCTGCAGATGCTACCAGTGTGGAAGATCTGGAGAAGGTATTTGCTAAATCGCAGGAAATATTGGGTGGTAAAATTGACTTTGTGTTGCATTCTATCGGGATGTCTCCGAATGTACGAAAAAAACGTACTTACGATGATCTGGATTATGATTTATTGAATAAAACCCTCGACATTTCTGCCATCTCGTTTCATAAAATGATTCAGGTGGCCAAAAAGATGGATGCGATCAGCGAGGGTGGTTCTATTTTGGCGCTTTCGTATGTGGCTGCTCAGCGTACATTGTTCGGTTACAACGATATGGCCGATGCAAAGGCAATGCTCGAATCGATTACCCGCAGTTTCGGTTACATCTACGGACGCGAAAAAGGGGTGCGCATCAATACCATTTCGCAATCGCCGACCATGACCACTGCCGGTAGCGGCATCAAAGGCTTCGACGGTTTGCTGGATTTCTCGAACCGTATGTCGCCGCTGGGTAATGCTTCGGCCGATGAGTGTGCAAACTATTGTATCGTGATGTTCTCCGATTTGACAAAGAAGGTAACAATGCAGAACCTGTTCCACGACGGAGGCTTCTCGAGTATGGGTATGAGCCTGCGGGCGATGACCCAGTATAATAAAAGCTTTGAGAACGATTTCAAAGACGAAAACGGTAATATTATTTACGGCTGATTTGCCGGATAACATGAATTGATTGTAAGTGGCGGCCATTTCTAAACAATGGCCGCTATTTATGATTTAAATTGTACTCGTTATTTTATTTCAACTATTTATGCGACTTTCAAAGACAACGACGATTTCCATTCTGACGATTTTTCTGATTTTGTTATGTGATCAGACACTCAAACTCTTTATAAAAGCACATTTTGAACTTGGACATGATGTGCAGATATTCAGTTGGTTTCATATCTATTTTATCGAAAACAATGGGATGGCATTTGGCATGGAGTTGTTCGGTAAATTGTTTTTGAGTTTGTTTCGTATCGGCGCCGGAATCTTTCTGGTCTATTACTTACGCAAAATTATTAAGCGCCAGTTACCCACAGGTTACATTATTAGTATTTCTCTGATATTTGCCGGGGCTGTAGGTAATTTGCTCGATAGTATGTTTTACGGACTGCTCTTTTCCGATAGCATGGGGCAGGTTGCTCAGTTTATGCCCGAAAGCGGCGGTTATGCCTCTCTCTTCTACGGTCGCGTGGTCGATATGCTCTACTTCCCTTTGATTGAAGGTCATTTCCCCGATTGGCTTCCTGTGTGGGGCGGCGAAGATTTTATTTTCTTCCGCCCGGTATTCAATATTGCCGATAGCGCGGTAAGTGTTGGCGTTGTGTTGATTTTGCTGTTTTATCGTCGTTATTTGTCCGATAATGAGGTGAGCGATCGGGATGGGCTGAAAGCGGAGGAAAAAGCATGAAACGGCTCTATATGAAAATGATGATCGTATGAAAAAGCTGTTTGTTTATTTATCGACAGTTTGTGTGTTGCTCGCCTGTAGCTCTACTCCCAAGGGAGTGCTTTCGGAAAGCAAGATGACCAACCTGTTGTATGATATGTATTTGGCTGATGCCTGCAATATGCAGAAATCCAATGGAGGAAGTGTCGATAGCGCGAAGCGTCAGTCGTATCGCTATATTTTGCATAAATACGATGTGTCGGTGGCCGATTTCGACAGTTCAATGGTATGGTATGCGATACATCCGGAGAAACAGACCCATATTTATGACAATATCAATCTTCGGTTGGCAAAGCTGTTGAAGGAGGTAAATGCGGGCAAATACAAGCAGATCATTCCTGTGCTTACCGAGAACGATACGGTGGATGTGTGGCAGATGCCGCGTCGGTATGAACTAACGGCAGGGACGTTTCGCAATAAAATATCGTTTTATTTCGGTAACAATCAGTTTCAAAAAGGAAATGCCCTGTTGATGACCTATAAACTGAAACTGAATAAGGCCGATCAGGCATCCGGTAACAGGTTGCGGATTAAGGTGACTTACGCCGGAAAAACAGACAGTCTGGTGTCATATGCCCGCAAGGATGGCATCTGGCGGCGCTATCGGGTATACCTGCCCATATCGAATAAATTACCGCTGAATTCGATTGACGGATCGTTGCTCGATTGCTCAGGAAATGATGTGCACCAGTCGGCTATTGTGGACGACATTCATTGCTACCGGATTACGTATGTAGATGCGACGAAGGTGCATCGGGCTAATAAGAGCTGGTGGCAAAAGCTATTCTCCAAATAAATATTGCTTATTTTCTAACTCATTCCAATCCATAATCACCTGTTTATGATTCTTTATCCCTTAAAATTTACTCCTATTTACAAAACGCGTATCTGGGGAGGCCATCGACTCGAACAATTCGGTAAGTATTCGGATACCCTTCCCAATATCGGCGAAAGCTGGGAGTTGTCGGGTGTGCCGGGCGACGAATCGGTGGTGTCTAATGGCATTTTGACCGGGAATACGATTTCGGAACTTATAGAGGTTTACATGGATGAATTGGTAGGTAAAAAGGTGTTTGACGCTTATGGTCAGACATTTCCTTTGCTGATTAAACTGATAGATGCCAACGACGACCTCTCCATTCAGGTACATCCTGACGATAAATTGGCGGCTGAGCGTCATAACTCTTTCGGAAAAACCGAAATGTGGTATGCGCTGGATGGCGATAAAGATGCTACGCTTATTTCGGGATTCGTTCCCGGTGTAGATAAGGAGACCTATCTGAAGCATCTGGCCGATGGAACGCTGGAGCAGATAATGAATTATGTTCCGGTAGCAAAAGGAGATGTCTTTTTTATTCCTGCAGGCCGGGTTCATGCCATCGGTCGTGGCGGGCTGGTAGCCGAAATTCAGCAATCATCGGATGTTACCTATCGGTTGTTCGATTTTAACCGTGTGGATGATCAAGGGAATGCCCGGGAGTTACATACCGAACTGGCTCTTGATGCCATCAATTTTACCTACGTGAAGGATGCCAAGACCCATCCGCAGGCACAGGACAATGTGCCATGTGAGTTGGTTAAGTGTAACTATTTTACCACTAATGTAATTGAACTGACGGATAAACTGGAGCGCGACTACTATCACCTCGACTCTTTTGTGGTTTACCTGTGCATCGGGGGATCGGTTGAAATCAGATATGATGGTGGTAGCGAAACGATGGTGAAGGGTGAAACGGTATTGCTCCCGGCCTCGCTGAGTAATGTTACTCTTATTCCTCAAAAATCGTCGGAAATTCTGGAAATATACGTGTAATGAATCGTAATCCGATAAACTGATTTGGTTCTGAGCACAAGGTTACCCTGATTTATGAAACGGCTTGTTTGGTTAAGCATCATTTTATTGATTGCATGGCACGGACAAGCGGTAGAAAACCGGACACGGCTTGTTTCTTACCGTTTGGATATGAGGCTCGATTCGTCCGGACGGCAGCTTTCTGTAAAGGCTCTGCTGATGTTGGAGGCAAAGGATACCCTGTCGGATCTACGACTCCATTTTGCCGATATTATATCCATTAACAAGCTTACCTGCAACAACGATTCTGTCGCATACACACGTTCCGGTGACGGCTTGCAGTTCCGGCTACCCTCTGCTCCGAAATATGAACTTCGTCTCGATTATACGCTCGAAGCCGACTCGTTCAAAAGCGATCGGGTGATCGCTCTGGTTCGTGCCCGTAAGTGGGTTCCCTATCTTTTCGATAACATAGCTTCTTCCGAAATCAATTTGACGGTTCCGGCTCGTTATTATGCCTATTCGTCGGGGACGCAACGCGATTATCGGTTTGACGGCGTGAACAGAGAGTATCATTTCGGGGCAAAGGTGAATGCCGGCCTGCCGTTGTTTATCGCTCCGGTGGATTATTATACAGGTGTTTCCGCAAAATGGAAAGGTACGGAACTTAACTACTTTTTTCATGCGTCCGATACGGTGGTTGCCAATACGGTGGTTCGTGAAAGTATGCGGGCTTTTCGTTTTGGAAATAAATTTGTGGGCAAATATCATCCTTCGACGATTACCTATATCGAGTTTCCGGAGTTCGACTTTTGCCAGTCGATGCCGGGATTTGTTCTGATGGGTACCGACTATCTGACGAATGTGAAGAGGCCCGACAAGCGGGATTGGGTGGGTCACGAAACATTACATCAGTGGATAGGAAACGGCTATTTTACAACACTCTACAGTCATTCGCCATATAGTCGTTTCACGGAAGAGTCGCTGACGGAGTATCTGCGGATGGTTGGTTTGCAGAAAAGTTTTGGACAGGATACTCTCAGGGCCATGCTGCGCGAAAATTGCCGGATTTATACTACCCGTATCCAAGGCACGGCCGAAGATGTGCCGATTGCGCTCGATCGACCCAACTGGGTAACATACACTGTCGGGCCGATCATATGGCATCTGGTAAGGCAGTCGATGGACGATAAAAAATGGCAACGCTTTATCAGAACTCTTTATGCCAGGTATTATGGTAAAGTGATCGACTATGCTGTTTTCAGGCGGCAATTGGTTAAATTTGCATCGGAAGAGACCGTGCATCAAATGGAGCGCCGTCTCAATACAAAAGGTATTCCTCCCGAATTTACAGAGTAACCATTCATATCAATCGATTTTATTATAGCAAAAGCATATGCAGAAACAACGGGCACCCCGAAATCGTACACTGACGCTCAATGCCGGTGAGCAAGAGTTGCTGCGGCAGCAATTGCTTACATTGGACCAACCGGCAGCGATCGAACAAATTGTCAATCGTACCATTTGGGGTGATTTGCTGCAGGTACTCGATTTTTTACCCACCCAATTTGCCGACCTGATTATTATCGACCCGCCCTACAACCTTACCCGTGATTTTGCGGGAAACAGGTTCAAACAGATGTCGGATGCCGGGTATCTGGAATATCTGCATACCTGGTTTTCGCGCGTGGTAGAGTGTCTGAAGCCCGATGGTTCGCTCTATTTGTGTGGTGACTGGAAATGTACTTCGGCACTTCAGACCGTGATGCAAGAGCATCTGACCGTGCTGAACCGGATTACATGGCAGCGCGAAAAGGGCAGGGGAGCGTCTGCAAACTGGAAAAACGGTATGGAGGATATCTGGTTCGGGGTGAGGAATCCGAAACAATACACTTTCAATGTGGATGCTGTGAAGGTGAAGCGAAAAGTACTGGCACCTTATCGCCACGAAGGTCAGCCCAAAGATTGGGAAGAGACCGAAGATGGCAAACACCGGCTGACTTATCCCTCCAACTTTTGGGACGATATCACAGTTCCCTACTGGTCGATGCCGGAGAATACCGATCATCCCACTCAAAAGCCCGAGAAACTGATCGCGAAATTGATTTTAGCCAGTTCGGATGAGGGCGATATTGTCTTCGATCCTTTTCTGGGTTCCGGCACCACGTCGGTGGTAGCCCGCAAACTCAACCGCAGGTTTTGTGGCGTGGAAATGAATGAAGAGTATTGCTTATTGGCCGAAAAACGGTTGCAGTTGGCTGCTACCGAAAGTGCCATTCAGGGATACACCGATGGCGTTTTCTGGGAACGGAATGCGCAGCGGTAGTTCTATTTTCCTTTCTGAATAAAATTTCCCCTATATTTTAAAAATGATTTTTCCCCAACCGGTATTCATTTACGGATACTGATTGGGGAAAATGCATTGGTATCTCCGGCATTGTCACCGACGACACGTTTTTTTATCTGATAGCTCTATCGTTAGCGGGTTCCGCCGCCAAGTGCTTTGTAAAGGTTAACTCCGTAGGTGAGTTGTTCCAATTTGTCGTTCACCTGGTTAAGCTCTGCCGATAACAAATCGCGTTGAGACGATAACACTTCGGTATAGCTGGCTTCGCCTGCCTTCAACAGCTCCTGCGTATAATCCACCGATTTAGTCAGCGATGTAATTTGTTTGCCGCGATTTTCGTTCTTGCTCAACGATGAGTAGTAACCGAAGAGAATGTCGGAAACCTCCTGTCCGGCGGTTAAAACCGTGTTTTGGAATGTCAGCAATGCTTCTTCCTGCTGAGCCTGTGCAATTTTCAGATTGCCTTTCAACTGTTTTTTGTTGAGAAGAGGTTGGGTAAGGCCAGCAATAATGTTTGCCGCAATATGGGAGGGTTTGTAGAAATCGGTAAAGCCTCCCGCAAAACCCAGCGATGCCGAGCTAATGGTCAGTGACGGATAAAAGCTCGCTTTGGCTACGTCTACTGTGGCATAAGCTGCCCGCAATGAGAGTTCGGCCTGTTTTACGTCGGGGCGTTTGGCCAGCATTTTAGCCGGCACTCCGTACGACAAACGGGGCGATACGCTCTGATTGGCTATTACAGCACGTTCTATCGGGCCGGGTTTACGTCCGAGCAATACACAAAGTGCATCTTCCTGTGTCCGAATCTGAGTTTCCAATGCCGGAACAGATAATTGCGTGTTGTAGAGGAGCGCTTTGCTCTGTTCTACGGCGGCCGCGTTCTGTTGTCCGGCCGTCATCAGGCTTTGCATGGTTTCTGCGCTCTTTTGCAGCGATACGATGTTCTGACGGGTGATCGCCAGTTGTTCGTCGTATGCAAGCAGGGTATAGTATGCCTTGGCAATGTTGGCAATCAACGTGGTTTGTATCAGGTTTTTGTTCTCGTTACTGTTGAGCAGAGCAGCATATTTTGCCTTTGCCTGATTGTTGAGTTTGCCCCACAGATCGATTTCCCACGAAGCTGTGAAGCCAATCTGATTGACAGATGTGGAGTATCCTAATACATCGGTAACACCCTTTTCCGAACTGGTACGGGTATGATTTAACTGCCATCCTGCCGAAACGGTAGGTTGATTGGCTGCTCCCGCCATCATCATGTTCGCTTCGGCTTGCCGGATGCGCGACATGGCTATTTTGAGGTTCAGGTTGTTGTTGAGCCCTTCTTCGATGAGTTGCTGGAGTTTGGCATCGGAAAAATACTCTTTCCACGACATATCGGCTACTGAAGTGGTGTCCTGACCATTTCCCAGCGTATCTCTCACTATACCTTTGCTATCGGGAGCCGGTACTTCGGCCAGCTCTTTATACGACCGGCACGAGGATATGCTCAATGCCAATACCGTCGCAAAAAGATACAGGGTTTTATGTTTGATAAATCGATTCATCATATTGATTTTTGTTTTTACAGTACCGGCAGAACCCCATACAGGGCTCTGTCGATTGAATGGTTGATTAAATCTCGCTATCGTCAATAGTTACGATCTTATGCTTGCTCAGGCGCTCGTGCAGCGTCTGGAACAGGATAAAGAGTACGGGGATGATGAAGATACCGATCAGTGTTCCGATCAGCATACCTCCCACAGCACTGATACCGATCGACTTGTTTCCCACAGCACCCGCACCGGTAGCAAGAGCCAACGGCATCAATCCGAAGATCATGGCAAACGATGTCATCAGGATAGGACGTAACCGGGCTAATGCGCCGCTGATGGCAGCCTTGGTTATACTCATCCCTTTCTGTCGGCGCTGGAGCGCATATTCCACAATCAGAATGGCATTTTTGGATAACAATCCGATCAACATGATGAGCGATATCTGTACATAAATATTGTTTACAATACCTGTTCCATTCAACATAGCTCCGAAAATGAAGATGAAGACACCCGCCAAACCAACCGGTAACGAGAAGATAACGGCCAGCGGAAGAATGTAACTTTCGTAAAGAGCCGATAGCAACAGGTAGACGAAAATGAGACTCAGGACAAACACGATAATGGTTTGATTGCTGCTATTGACCTCTTCACGGGTCATCCCCGAAAAGTCATAGCTATATCCATCGGGTAATGAAGTCTCCTTGATTGCCTTCAACGCGTCTCCCGAAGTAAATCCTTTGGCATAGTTCGGAATAACGGTAACCGACATGGACGAGAAAAGGTTGAAACGGCTCAGCGACTGCGGGCCTGTAACATCTTTTACGTTCAGGAACTCGGTTATCGGCGACATGGTTCCGTTGGCCGTTTTGACATAGAGGCCACTCAGATCTTCCAGTTTTGTCCGGTACTGAGGAGCTGCCTGTACAACAACGCGGAACTGTTTTCCGTAGGTGTTGAAGTTGGAGACATACATACTGCCGACATACGACTGTAACGCCGACATCACGTCATTGAGGGTCAGACCGGCATCTTTGATCTTGGGTATATTTGCTTCAAGCATTTTCTGCGGGAAACGGGGATCGAACGTGGTCATGGCCGTCATTATTTCGGGTCGTTTCTGCAGTTTGTTCAGAAAATCGGTTACGACATTGAAGAATTGATTGATATCGCCGCCGGTCTTATCCTGCATTTCGAGCGATACACCATTGCTTAATCCGAATCCCTGTAGCGTAGGCACCCCGAAAAACATAAACGTAGCATCGGTAACGGAGGTGGTTTTTTGTTTCAGCAAGGTGGCCACATCGTTGGTTGTCATTTTGCGCTCTTTCCAGGGCTTCATCTTTATCAGAATACCGCCGTATGAACTTCCGCTTCCTCCCATAAAACTGAAACCGGTGAGACTGGTTACGCTCTTCACATCGGGAATCGCTTCGGCCATTTTTACGACGCTTTTAGTTACGCTGTCGGTTCGTTCGAACGAAGAACCCGGTGACAAAACCACCGAACCCATTACGGTTCCACTATCTTCCTGCGGTACAAATCCGGTAGGTAACATTTTTATCAGCCCAAAGAAAAGAAGTGCAAAAACAGCTACAATAGCAACCGTAATCCATCTGTGTTTCTTTGTTGAAAGGAAATAGAGCGAATGTTTGTATTTTTCGGTGGCAGCGCTGAAACCGATATTGAAGAAATAGACAAACTTTTTCGGCAAACTTTTGGTCGCAAGATCGGAGTCTTCGTGTGGTTTTAGCAACAGGGCGCAAAGTGCAGGACTCAACGTCAAAGCATTCAGCGCCGAAATCAGGATGGCCATAGCCAGCGTTAATCCGAATTGCTTGAAAAATACGCCACTGGTACCACCGAGGAAACTTACCGGAATAAATACGGCCGACATCACCAATGTGATGGAAATGATGGCCGGCGCAATTTCGCTCATCGCTTTTATGGCCGCCTTTTTGGCATCTTTCTCTCCGGCATCCATCTTAGCATGTATCGCTTCCACCACCACAATAGCGTCATCGACCACAATACCGATTGCCAATACAAGGGCAAAGAGCGTCAGTAGATTAATTGAGAATCCGAAGACCAGCAGGAAAAAGAAGGTACCGATAATGGCTACAGGCACCGCTACTGCCGGAATCAACGTTGCTCTGAAATTTCCTAAGAACAGTAATACGACTAAGAATACCAGCACGAAGGCTTCCAGCAAAGTATGGATTACTTTGTCGATAGAGGCTTCCAAAAATTCGTTGGCATCCATCTGGTATTCGTATGAGATGCCGGGAGGCAATTCTTTTGCCGCTTTCTTCATCTCTACTTTTACCTGATCAATGATATCCTGAGCATTCGATCCTGCCACCTGACTGATGGCGAGTAGTATACAGGGTTTATTTCCGCTCAGGGTTTTGAAGTTGTAGTCCAGTACACCCAGTTCAATAGTGGCTACATCTTTCAGACGCAGTGTTTGAGCATTACGCGATTTGATGATGATATTACCGAATTGTTCGGCATTTTTCAATCGACCGGTGTAGCGAAGCGCATATTGAAAAGACTGATTTCCCTGCGCACCCAACTGGCCCGGAGCTGCTTCTATGTTCTGATCCTGAAGCGCCGCGGTTACTTCGGCCGGTGTTAAGTTATACGACTTCATCACGTCGGGTTTCAGCCATACGCGCATCGAATACTCCTGCGTACCGAGCGAACCGGCAGAACCAACTCCCTGAATACGTTTCAGCTGAGGAAGAATGTTGATGTTGGCGTAGTTCTGCAGAAATTTCGCATCGTAATCGGGATTATTCGATTTGATCAAAATCATCATGATGTTACTGCTCTGTTGCTTTTGTACCACGACGCCGTTTCGGGTTACTTCGGCCGGTAGCAAAGCCGATGCCTGCGAAACCTTGTTTTGAACGTTCACGGCAGCAATATCGGGATTGGTTCCTTGTTTGAAATAGACGTTGATGCTTGCCGAACCGCCGTTGGTTGCCGTCGAGGTCATATAGGTCATATCCTGTACCCCGTTGATCTGTTCTTCGAGGGGTACAATGACGCTGTTCAGAACCGCATCGGCATTGGCACCGCTGTAACTGGTACTGACACGAACCGTAGGCGGAGCAATATTAGGATATTGTTCCACCGGTAACATGTACAATCCGATAATTCCCAACACTACAATAATGATAGAAATAACGGTCGACAGTACCGGGCGTTCTATGAATGTTTTTAGCATTGCGTAATTATTTAAGAGATTTTACTTTGATTTTCTGTCCGCTTTTCAGTGTGGCAATGCCATCTGTAACAATTTTTTCTCCGCTTGCCAGTCCGTCGGTTACAACGTAGTTCTGCCCGTCGGGAGTTGCTTTTACCGTAATGGTTTTTTGTACGGCAGAATCGCCGGCAACTTTAAATACCAACACTTTGTCTTGCTGACTGAAGGTTGCTTTTTGCGGAATAACCACTGCGTCATGCATTGGCTGCGGAATGACTATTTTTCCGCTCGAACCGCTGCGTAACAAGCCGTGTTTGTTGGGGAACGAGGCTCTGAAACTGACAGATCCCGAAGTCGCGTCTACGACACCCGATATGGTTTCTATTTTTCCGGTTTCCTCATATTCGCTGCCATCGGAGAGTAATAACTTCACCCGTGGCATATTTTTAATCTTTTGTGCCTGCGTGTTTCCTGCCATATCTTTCAACAGGGTGAGAAGATCTTTTTCATTGATGGAGAAATAGGCGATAATGTTCGTTGTGTTTGCTACCGAGGTTAAAACGGTGGTGTTGTTCACCAAGCTTCCCTGACGGTAGTTGATGGTGCCTACAATTCCATTTACAGGACTGGTAACCGTAGTCCATCCTGCCATTGCTTTTGCCTCGTCCAAATTGGCTTTGGCAGAAGCCAGCGCATTTTCATAGGTGGTCAGTTTTACTTTGCTGTAGATGCCTTTATCGGCCAACGGGCGAATTCTGTCTACATCTAATTTAGCTGTATTGTAAACTGCCCGTGCATTTTGCACATTTTGTACCGATGCAGGTGAATTGATTTTGAAAAGAGGTTGCCCTTTGTGCACGATGGCACCTTCGTCTACAAAAACCTTTTCAATAAAACCATCTACACGTGGTTTTATGTCGATGTCTTCCTGTCCCTTCAGTACGGCAGGATAAGTACTTGTTAATTCTACATCTTGCGAAGAGACGGCTTCTACCGAATAAGCTTTAATTTGATCGGCTGGATTACCTCCGGCTTTCTTTTTGCCACACGAAGTAAGAAGGACGAGAAGAACAACGCTTCCGATCATGAATTTTTTATTCATAAGTCAAACATTTAATAAATTAAATTCCATATAAATTATTTCTACTGATTATCGTGATATGTTTTGCTCAAAGATACCCATACCGGTATTGCCGGATGTGTGATAAATATCAAAAAACGAATGTTGATATTTGTTGCTTTGTGTATTACCACAAAAGGTTTTTTGAAGTACAGAGAGCATGCCGCAATCAACTCTTTTTATTCGTTCTGTTGTTGTGTGTCGATACTTTTGATGAAACGTTGCATAAATTGAATAAAGAGCTCGCGCGAAGTGAGTCCGAATTTATTCTCAAGAGGATATTCGGTTTTATTAAATTGCATAATCATGCTGATGGTTCCGTTCAATAAGCAAACCCAGTTAAAAATAATCACTTCCAGCTCTTTTTCTGCCAGACGTGAAATCTTGCTGAAAATCTCTTTTATAAAAAGCGCCCCTTTGGTAGCCTCTTCGCTGGGTAACGGGCGTTCGAGACTGAACATCAGCTGGTAGAGCTCGCTGTTTTCAAAGGCAAAATCCCAATGAACCAACGATAACTCCAGCAACCACTCTTTCGGATCCTGCTTGGCCGACAAACGTGCTTCGCCCAGGAGACGCAATTTCTTAAATCCGTAAATAATTATCTCCCGCATAAGGTCATCCTTGTTGTGGAAATGCTCATACACAATGGGCGGAGTATATTCGATTGCTTCCGCTATCTTGCGTATGGTAACAGAGTTCCATCCATTTGATTTGGCAAGGTTTATGGCAGCATTCAGGATGCCGTCACGTACGTTTTGTTGATCTCTTTTTTTTCTTTCCAGGTGGCCCATTATAACAGTGTTATTAAATCTAACAATGTTATACAAAGGACGTGAATATTTTTGAATTGTAAAAAGGCCACATGCTAAAAAAAACATAAAGCATTAGGTCATACAGCTTAAAAAAGATGAGCGGCCACAGGGAAATCCAAAAGTGCTGCATCGGGATAAGCGGAGACGACTTTTTGTGTTTTGATGTAAAATGGTGATCTTTGCCGCATGATTCGCTTTTCATTAGGGTGGGGGTGTAAACCGGTTCCATCGGCAGAAAAAGAGCGGATATCCTGAAAACAGATGAGAGCAAACAAAGAACTGAATACCTTATATGTTACTTGCCGTGCCGAGTGGAGGGAGTGGCTTGAAGAACATTTTGAAACGAAACCCGATATTTGGCTGGTGTTCCCGAATAAATCGACCGGAAAGCCCGGCCTGATTTACAACGATGCTGTTGAAGAGGCTCTCTGTTTCGGTTGGATCGACAGTACCGTGAGAAGCATGGACGAGGGACATAAAATTCAGTGGTTTTTGCCACGCAAAAATAAGAACTACTATTCGCAGGCCAACAAAGAGCGGTTGAAATGGCTTTGGGAGCACAATCTCATTCATCCCAAACTGAAAAAAGAGGTTGAGCCTGTGGTGAATGAGCTGTTTCTGTTTCCGCGGGATATTCTTGAACGATTGCAGGAAAACGCTGCTGCATGGGAGAATTACCAGCGCTTTTCCGGAACGTACAAACGTATTCGTATCGGTTATATCGAGGCGGCCCGAAACCGTCCCGAAGAGTTTGAAAAGCGGCTTGCCCATTTTATCAATAAAACCGCACAGAATAAATTGATTGCCGGTTACGGCGGAATCGACAAGTATTATTGATAAGCAATGGAAAAGCGGAATGGTTACTTCCGCAAACAAAAAGAGCACAATTCACGGAAAATGGATTGTGCTCTTTTGTGTCGAACTGTTTATTTGTAGATAATTACCCGTTCTTTCAATGGATGGAACTGCTTCTGATCGGGCTCGAACGTCGGCTTGCCGAAAGGCATTTGAGCAATCAGTTTCCACGATGCGGCAACGTGCCACTCTTTTTTTACCTCCGTTTCAATCAGCTCGGTGTAGTGTTGCAACGAAGCTCCGAGACCTTCGGCCTCCAGGCCGCTCCAGATTACAAACTGAAGCATTCCGTTCGATTGTTGCGACCATACCGGGAAATTGTGGGCATACGGGGGGAATTGTTTTTGTAAAGCATCGATGACAGTGCTCTCTTCAAAAAAGAGCACCGTACCGTAACCGCTTTTGAACGAATCGATTTTCTCTTCGGTTGCTGCAAAGTTTTCTGCCGGTACAATCTTTCTCAGGGCATCTTTGGTTATATTCCACAGTTTGTCGTGTTGAGTGCCCAACAACACGATTACCCTTGCACTTTGCGAATTGAATGCCGAAGGGGTATGCTTTACTGCATGTTCGACTACTTCTTTTATCTTTTCGTCCGAAACACCGGCTTCTTTGCCGATGCCGTAATAGGAACGTCTTTTTTCAACGGTTGTATAAAAATCTTGACTCATAATAAAAATCGTATTTTATGGTTTATCTGTTGCAAAAATACTATTGGAAAACTCTTTTTGATCCGGATTTCAATAAATAGTGTGTTATTTTATTGAAAAAGAAGAGTGGAAAAATGGTGATAATAGATTCAAAAACGGATGAATGATCGTAAATTTGGTGGTAAGTTATGCATATGGAGTCTTACAAACCGACTAAATGGAGCCGTCCGGCATTGTGGCAGGAGGCTCTGGCGGACAAGAGTGTACGGTGCCTGCTTTGTCCTCACGCGTGTATGCTGCATCCGCAACAGATGGGGATTTGCCGCACCCGCATCAATTACGATGGAACACTGTTTACGCTTGCTTACGGAAATCCCTGCTCTGTCGGCATCGATCCCATAGAGAAAAAACCGTTGTTTCACTTTTTGCCGGGCAGCGACATCTATTCGTTATCGGTGGCAGGATGCAATTTTCGTTGCCTCAATTGTCAGAACTCTTCCATTTCTCAGCAAACGCCTCTGCAAGTGCCGCATGTCGATATTTCACCTTCGGAGGTGGTGCTTCAGGCACTCAGCCGCCACGCCGGCAGTATCGCGTTTACCTACACCGAACCTACCGTGTTTTACGAATATATGCTCGATATTGCCCGTATTGCGAGGAAAAAGGGGGTGAAGAGTGTGATTGTTTCCAACGGTTATATCAATGAAGAACCGCTTTCGGAGCTGCTCCCATGGATCGATGCAGCCAATATCGATCTGAAATGTTTCGACGATAAAATATATCGTCATCTTGCCGGAGGAGAACTTCAACCCGTGCTCGATACCCTGAAGATGGTGAAGGCCGCCGGTGTGTGGTTAGAAATCACCAACTTGCTGGTGCCCGGCTATACCGACAGCCCTGAACAGATACAAGCCCTGTGCGAATGGTTGGCGGAGAATGGCTTTGCAGATACGCCGCTCCATTTTAGTCGCTTTTTTCCGGGATATAAGTTGCCAAACGTATTACCCACAACCGACGAGGTATTGATTCGGGCGAAGTCGATTGCCGAAAAAGCCGGAATCGACTATGTCTACATAGGAAACAGCCCCGATTTACATGCCGAAAATACCTGTTGCCCGGCTTGCCGGCAAACTGTAGTGGAGAGGGTGGGTTATCGGGTGATAACCAATCATATTTACCACGGGCGTTGTGGGTTTTGCGGCGAACCGATTACCGGTGTCTGGAATTGACGGCAGGAGTAATCGGTCTCCTCGGAGAAAACGGTTGCCGTAAAAATATAGAGGTCGGCCTTTTTCCAACCGTCCCAATCCAATCCGGCTTTGTCGCGTGCACAATGACCCAAAAACTGTTCGGCGTTCCAGCCAGTTTCGGTTGCTACCTGTGGAAGGAAAACCCCCGAATGGAATCCCTCTTCGATGTAGATGCCGTGTTTGCCTAATTCGATTTCGCCAATGTCGTCAATTCGTTTTAATGGCGACAGAACCGATATTTCAATATCAATATCGTCCAACTCCTCTTTTTGTACGGGCGCAAAACGCGGATCGTGCATAGCTGCTGCAAGAGTCATTTTCGGCAATAGCCGGTATAATGGAATATTACCGGATAGCCGGCCGATACAGCCCCTTAGTTTCCCGTTTTTATGCAGAGAAACAAAGGCGCCGCAATGCTCGTGCAACGAGGCCGGCAGATCGGCAGGTTCAGCCTCGTGTATTTTTTCGTAAGCGCAAAACTCCTCCAGCGTGTTACGCGATATGTGCATCATCATCGCTTTGTCTTCCCGGCTCAGGCAAAATCCTTTTTTCTCCTCCTTGTGCTCCGACACCACTATTGCCCAGTAGCCCACCACGCGATTGTGGTCGCCGTAATATTTTACATCGCCGGAGTTACGATACTCTATGGCATCATATTTCATGTATTCGTTGCCGGTGGTCATGTGTAGCAGGGTAAGCACGGAGCTCCATCCGCAAAGGCTGGTTGCCAGGTGCGGTATCTGTTTCAGACTGTTGGCCGATAGTCTCTCTATAAGTGCATCCGGATCGTTGGTCAGAATAGCATCTTTGGTGAGTGAATCTATGTCGCAGGCATCTTTGTATCCGGGATAATGAGAGAAGTCTGAGCTGATAATAAAAAGATTTTCGGATGTCAGATACTGTTTCAACACGGAAGCGATAGCGCAGCAGACGGAGGGCGTTGCCGTCCCCCCGATCAGGATGGGAACGATACGGTATGGGTGTTTCAATACATGGTGCAGAAACGGTAACTGCACTTCAAGGGTATGTTCTTCCCGATGCGGGGCGCTGTTGCCTGAGAAGAGTGACGGATAGCGGTCGACCAGCATGTTACCGAACGTTGAATCTACCTTCTCTCTTCCGTAAGGCATGATGAAATCGCCTTCGCAGTAAACGGCTGCCTCTTCAAACCTTTCGTGATGCGAAGAGCCGATGATAAATACCCGTTTGTAATGCGCATCGGGCTCAATCTGGTTAAACGCCGATGCGGCCACACTGCCAGAGAACATATAGCCGGCATGAGGTGAAATAATCGCCCGAACATATTTTGTCTTTTTGGGCCCGGCGGTGACAAACAGTCCGGTAATCTGTTCTTCCAGAATGTCGGGCTCTCCGGGGTAAAATTTGCCGGCAACGGCAGGGAGTCTCTCTTTTGAATCCATACGTACTTCAGTTCAAAAAAGATTATGTAGTATCAATAAACGATGTCGCTAACGCTATCCTTGCCGGATTGGCCTTGCTCGTTCTTTTTGTCCTGCTGAATCGATTTGGTCAGGGCAATCGTTCCGTTCAACCCTCCCAGGCTCATGGTTTCGAGCGCCGAACTGGGCACCACCACGATGGTAGAGTTCGTTTTCAGCCCTTCATACAGCATGTTCATGGCACGCAGGTGAAGCGCCGTCGGATTTTCGGAGTAAGTTCTCGAAGCCTCTTCAAATTTACTGGCAATTTGTCGTTCCGAATCGCCCAGAATGACTCTGGCCTGCCGTTCGCGTTCGGCTTGTGCCTGCATCGACATGGCAGCTTCCAGCCCTTGCGGAATCAAAACATCCTTCACCTCCACGGAAATAACGTTGATGCCCCACGGTTCGGTGCGTTCGTCGATAATATTGCGTAGCAGTACGCTGATTTTTTCACGTCCTTCCAGCATATCCGACAGCATGGTTTTACCAATAACGTCGCGCAGAGCCGTTTGAGACGCCCAACTGATAGCGCTGTAATAATCGGCTACATCCATGGCTGCCTTTTCCGGATCTATCACTTTCCAGAACAACACGGCATCCACATCCACTGGAACGGTATCTTTGGTCAATGTTTTTTCGGCCTTGAACGAGGTACTGATAACACGGATGTCTATCCAGTAGGGAATATTGTCAATTATCGGAATGATAAAGAAAATCCCCGGTCCACGCAAGGCGCTGAATTTACCCAGTCGTAATACCACGGCGCGATCCCACTGATTGGCTACTTTGGTAGACCAGGCAACAAAAACAGCCACGATAAAACTGATTCCCAGAACGACATGACTTGCCGGTGCACTCATGTCGTTGCTGACTAACAAAGCAAGCCCGGTGCCCAGCAGTATCACCAGAAAAAAGAATAATACAGCCATAGAACTTCCAGATTTCATAGCAATTATAAATTAAAAGGTTTTGAATAACTTACAAATTTAAGCTGCTAACGGGCGAAGTGTTATCGTGTGGAGAATTAATTTTTAAAGGTGTCGGAATTGCAATTAAAGATCAACGATAGCTAAATTCTCCGCTACGGGAAGGTCGCGGTTTTAATTGCGGGTAGGGCGTCTGATAAATAATATCTGGCTACTACGAATTTATTTCCGTGTTCCAGATTGCCGCATCGCTTAAATTGGACTATTCAATTTGTCAGGCGTTTGTTATACTAATGTTACAACTCCTTCTTTCAGTCTGTTGAGGACTGAATTTGCAAAGTCGGAGTAATCGGTGCCGGGTTCCGGTCTGTTTCTGTTCAATGCCGTGTGCATGAGCGCCCAGCCTATTTCACGAATCATGCAAACCAGTTTGATGTCGTGTAGTGTTTGCATTTTTTGTTCGTCAGCATTGCCAAAGTAAAGGTATAGCATCGATTCTTCGGTAGCCTCGTCGAATCCGCAGGAAAATGATACGGTGGCCAGGTCGAACCAAATATCGCCCAGTCCGGAGAGTTCCCAGTCGAGTATCGTTACATTACCATTGGGGCGAAGAATAATATTGTGGGCAAAGGCGTCATTGTGACAATAATGTTTCAGATAGTCCGGATCTTTTTGTCGCTCCTTCTCAATGATGTTCATCTTTTCAATAAACTCATTCAATTCCGGAGGATACGGCAACCCCAGCTCTTCAGCTCCCCGAAGATAATTACGGGTTAACGAGAACTGGGTGCTTTGCCGGTTGCCCCGGTAGGGAAGGTTGTGGATATTTTTCAGCAGATCGACCACTTTCCGCAGATAAACGGGTTGGCTCAGTTGTGTTTCCTGCAACAGAGGGCCCTCTACAAATTCAGTGATGAGGTAGTCCTCCTTGTTTTCGCACGCGAGTACTTTGGGAGTTAAATCATAGTTTGAAGCAAGACTCATTATCGCCACTTCGTCTTCGTACCGTAAGCCCAAATATCCGTTCTGTTTGCCGTTAATTCGGAGCGCATACGTTTTGTCGTCGACAGTGATCTTATACACAATATTGGAGTATCCACTGGTCAGCGGTTCATATCGGATATGCTTGTTTTTCCACCCGGGAATCTGATCTGTTATTTCTTTGATAGTCATGGTTTTCTCTTTTCGTGATTACAAATCCTTATACTCTGTCAATATCGCAATTATTTATCGTGCAGGTTGTGTGCCGCGCTTGTTTTGTCTAAATATTGTTGAGTTGTGCTGATTGTGGCGTAATAATAATTCAATGCTGCTAAAAAGCTTTTTTGAACTTCTTCCGCTTTGACTATCTGTCCGTTTATTCCCTGATCTTTGGTTGCACAGGCATCTCCAATCAATACAATATTAAATCCGAAGTCTTTTGCTGCCCGTGTGGTTGCATCAACACACATGTGAGTCATCATGCCACAGATAACCAAATCGGTTATGCCTTTGCTTTTTAAATAGTCGAGCAATTCAGTCTTCCGAAAACTATTCGGATAATGCTTGATAATTACCTTTTCCCGTTCTAATGGTTTTACATTGTCGTGAATTTCAGCTCCTTTTGTATTGGGTAGAAAAAAGGTTGCTGTTGACCCTGCAGCAATATGTTGTATATGAATGATTGGTAAGTTATCGGCTCTAAAACGTTCAAGAATCAATTTCGCATGCTGACTTGCTCTGTCGGAACCAACAAGAGTCATCGTTCCTTTATCAAAATAATCATTCTGAATGTCAATAAGGATCAATGCCGTTTTTGTCTTTGGAGTGGCTTGATGTTGTTGTGAAAATCCGGGGATTAGTGTCAAACAACAAATTGCTAAAGTCAGAATTATCTGTTTCATGTTTTGGAACTTTTTGTCTGTTATATTCACAAAACCAATATGGGTTCTGTATTTCAAATGGATTTTTATAAATTTTTTTTGCGGGCACGGGTCAGCGAGACTTGTGTAATCAGGTGATACTCAGGGTTGCCTCTTGTCGCGTATTGCAATTGTCGATGTCATTCCTCTACGAAGGAGTTAACTAATATCGTAACAAATGTAATCGATTTATTTGAAACACATAATAAAGAAAAGGATGAATGTATAATTTTGAGCGATAAACGGATTGTATAGCTGCTCAAAGCGGAATGTTCCCTGTTTGGCTCACGTTTAGCGATAATGTAACTTGTTACGCCACTACGCGTTTATTATAACAATTTGGCTGTTTTGGAAAATTATATCTATTTTTGACAGAATAAATACAGCTTATTTTTAAGCCTTATTTATAGAACTCGTCTTGACTTTTCTTTGGCTAAGCATTTTGTCGCATTTTTGCTTACAGACCCCACCTAACCTCCCCAAAGGGGAGAAATTTGGTCGCAGAATGAGGCGGTTTTATTCATTTTACAATGTTACAGCCCTCCTTTGGAGGAACCAACGGTCAACGACCGAAGGAAGTTAATGGGAGGTCAAAAAATAAAAAGTCACACCTTATTATAATCATTTTCTCGAATGTGATCAATCTCCATTCACTCCAAACTATCATGAAACACGCTCTTATTCTTACCCTGGTTTTTCTCTTGTCGTCGCAGATGGTATCTTCTCAGAATCTGCTGCCTCTCGAATGGTCACTCAAATTCGACTCGGCTCCAACCGAAACACACCCAATAAATTTACTCCTGTCGTGGGAGCGGCAAGGTGTATTTAGTGGTGACGGAAGAGGCTGTCTATCGTGTAGTTTCGATGTCAGCAAAGAGTCGCAAAAGAAACAATTAGAGCTGAAAGTCGGATTGCAATGTCATGTGGAAAAGATAGTTGTAAACAATACCCAGGTAGGAGGCGATATCCCAGAGCATTTCTATTCAAACCGGGATCAACAGACATCGTTCATTCTCCCGGAAGGTTGCTTAAACGCCAATGGCAAAAACCGGATTCGGATATACCTCTCGTCACTTTCCTACACCGGAGGTATCAGCCACAATTCATGCACACTTTCGCCGGTAAACTCCTCAAAACCCATTCAGAGTGTAGCTATTCAAATGGAGCCCTCCGACCATCTGTTTACCCGTAAAACTCCGGCCATCACCCTTCATTACAAGGTGAACAATAAAACCACTCTTCGCCTCGTGGTTAACAGTGACTTTCACCGGCGTATTACCGAACGAACCTTTACCGTCTCACCATCCGACTCTGTTCTATCGGTGAATCTGGGTCGGGAGATCACGCTGCCGGGCTTCTACGAATGTGTTGCCCTATTGGAGGGACAAGACAACTCGGGCAGTGTAGAGTGGCTGGCCTATCGACCCGAGGAGATCGGATGTAAAGATGCCCAACCCTCCGATTTTCGATCGTTTTGGCAAGAGACGTTAACCGAACTGAAACAAATAGACCCGCAGTTTGCCATGCATAAAGTAGACAGTCTGAGCCGGGGAAAACGCGACGGTTATGTGATTGAGATGAAATCGTTGGGAGGATTGACCATTCGGGGTTATTATTTCGTGCCCCGGAAAGAGGGTCGCTTTCCGGCCATTCTTCACGTTCCGTATTACGGACAGGGATTTCAAAACGTAGATCAGTTCATCAACAGTACCGACAATGTTATTGAGCTGGCACTCTGCGCGAGAGGTCACGGATTGAGCGCCGACACATTCAACCCGGGATTTGGTGTGCCCGGAATATGGGGCTATAAACTATACAGCAAGCAGGAAAATGCGTACCGGGGTATTTATATGGATTGTGTCAGGGCTGTCGACTTCCTATTTTCCAGACCCGAAACCGACACTTTACGCGTAGGGGTTCGCGGTGGTAGTCAGGGCGGCGGACTTACGCTGGCTACAGCCGGTTTGTGTGGCAAACGGATTGCGGCTTGTGCCTACTTCGATCCGTTTCCATGCGATATTCGCGATTTCATAAATATTCGTACTATTTGCCAGAAAGAGCTCAAACGATTTCTCGATTATTACCACAACCCCTGTTCTTTTGAAGATGCTCTGAAAGTACAGGAGTTGATTAGTACCAGAAACTTTGCATCCTGGATCACCTGTCCGGTCTTTTTCACGACCGCTCTTTTCGATGACGACTGCCCTCCTCATGTCGGTTTCGCCGCTTACAATACCATTTCAAGCCCCAAAGAGTTCAAAATATATCCTCACGATTGTCATTTGGACAATAGACCCTATGATGCGCTCAGCGAATGGCTAAAGAAAAAATTCGGACTTTAAATTAGTTCAGAATCTACTCGATCCGTGCACCAAAAGGAGTCTTTTGTGTGATTTGGAGATCGCACGACCCGGGTGATGCGAGCTCCGACTCGCATTGCTGCTTTATTGTTGGCTTACCTGTCTCGTCAGAATCGAAGATCAGCGAAGCTAATCTGTATTCTGTATTTTTACGCGATCAGGAACTGGACTTTTCGTTGTTGTTATTTTCTTTTTGTCAAATATTTGTAGAAGTCACCCGATTTTTGTAGTACCGATTCACTCCAAAACTTCTTGTCATTTAAGTTTTTTACCGAGAAATTCCAATCAGTCAATGTACTCATTTGGTCTACAACAAGACTACCCCAGAAAGTGCTTCCAACTTGTTTTGGTTCAAAATAAGTCCATTCATACAACTCATTTTTGTCACTAAGCAAAACAAAATAATGTATTGTCTTTACACCTTTATTGTTTGTTACCAAAACAGGACTAATAACCACAGATTTGTCTGTTGGGTAAATTAAAGATAGATCCGATATTTCTGTATATATTGTCGAATTAGTAGTTTTCAAAGTCTGATATAGTGAATTAAATATCTTTTTGAAATTATCCTCAAATACAGTATTCTTAACCTGTAATTGTTCTTTCATAGCATCTGCTACAATTTCATACATTCCAATATAATCTCTGTTGTCGATTTCTTCAGTTTTCCAAATAGATTCACCATATTTTTTCCAATCTGGGTCTTTTGTAAGATCTGGGACTTTCTTGAATAGCATGGTCTCCCAAAAGTCTGGATTGAACTCTATAGAGTTTTCTTTAAAGAAATTCCAATTTTGCAGGTTGTTATAGTATTTTTGCTTCCCGTCATTGATATTGTGTGCTTCAAAATATGTAACTTCGGATTTTTTATAATACCATTTATCTTTGAATTTTACTCCACTGACAATATAACTGTAAGTTTTTGGAATATCATCAAGAAACCCTTCATCTTTAATGTCTTTTCCTGAAATGATCTGCACATTTTTATCTTTCTTGCTGTCAGAAAGTGATTTGAGATTTTGTGATGGAACTTGCTGAATAAAGAATGCTACGAATTTAGTTTTATCATTGTTGAATAGTGCCTGATAAGCCATCTCGATATTGATAGTGCTGTCCGAAGGAGGAATGATGTCTTTTAATGACTGCTTGTCAAATGCTAAATCATAATACTTATGCAGCAAAATATCACTTCTTTCTTGTTGGAGTTCTTTTTCACATATTATTGTAGGGCTATTTGAAGCTATTGTATAAATAAGCTCATTTAAAGCTTGTGATAGGGCATTACTTAATGTGCATTCAATAGTTTTTTCTGCGCAACCGAATTCAAACCCTGGATTACTCCAACCTCCAGTATACGATTTGTCAAGTAGAATCGAATTGGTTTTGTTGTCGTAGAGTTGAACATTTATGCGCACATGACTTTCTTTCTTTTCTTTGTAAAGTTCGATTGAATTGAAATTCAGAACATATCGTAGTTTCTCGCTTTCGGAAAAATATTTGAGGTTAGTCAGTGTTCCATCACTTTTACTATCAATAATTTTGATAAGTAAATTCGGAAATTTTTCAAAAAGTCTGTACGCTAAAAACTGTTCAGATATTGAACTGGCTTGTTTATAAAAATCTAAGTTCTTTGAAAACTCAATATCACATTTAGCCATAATTTGTATGTTCTCCGGCTGATTTTTGAATTCAGGAGAATCAAGTGATTTGCTTTTAACTAAGGCTTTCTGACTTTGTTTTAATTTCGTATTATAATCCGAAACTTCTTTATTAAGTGATTTCTCACAAGTTGTCTGGTTGGGAGCTAGAATTAGAATTTGTGGTTCGTATTTCGTCTGTCCAGCTCCTATTGTGAAAATCAATAGTGAAATAAAAGTCGTTAAATGTCTCATGCTCTAAATATTTTTGCCTTGCGCCAAAAGGAGTCTCTTGTGCGATTTGGAAATCGCACGACCCGGGTGATGTGAGCTCCGACTCGCATTGCTGCTTTGTTGTTTGCTTACCTACCTTTCCGCTAAATCCTCTTGTCCCGTCGGATTTGCAATCCGACGACGGAGACGTGTATAAGGATTTGTAATCCGACAATACTGTTCAGCTATTATGTGTTCGAAGTTGCAGACTCATGAATCTATTATTATCCCCCTTCTTATTAGGATCGCAGATCCGCCGATACGGGGTAGTTTGGGCGTGCATATAAAAATTAGATTTTTTTTCTATTTCCAATTACTATTTGCCACTCAATACACTTAAATGTTTAATTCACAATTTGGCGGCAAAGCCAGAACTGATGTAGTTTTCGTATGAGAGGCAAACTTCGGTGGCAAAGTCGATGCCGTAACCGATCAGTTGTTGCCAGGTATCGTCGTTAACCGAGAACAGAGACTCTTTTCCGATCTTGTGCTTGTGCAATCCGTAGGCAATGCCGGCATTGAAGGTGTCGCCGGCGCCGATGGTACTCACCGGTTCAATTTTCCGGGTGGGCAGTGTCAGACTTGTGTGGGGCGTCTTCAGGTAGACGGCCTCGGAACTGGAGGTGTATATCAGCGTATCGCACAGGGGGCAGATTGCCGCATAGGCTTCGTCGCTGTTTTTTGCTCCGAAAATAATCTCCAGATCTTCGTCGGAGGCGCGCACTACCGAGGCAAGCGACATGTTTTCGAGAATGGCCGGTCGCAACTGTTCCAGATCGTCTAAGTGCGCCTTGCGGAAGTTGGGATCGTAGTAGAGCAGGGCGTTGCGCTGCCGGGCATAGAGCAGAAAACGGCGCAGCAGGGGACGCAGTTCGGGAGTAATAGCATAGATGGAGCCGAACAGCACAATGTCGTCGGCATTCACCTCCGGAAAAGCGATGTCGAACCGTTTTTCCGGATAGGCTTTGTAAAAGGTGTAGGCGGCGTTGTTACTCTCGTCGAGAAAGGCCAGCGCCAGCGCCGATTTTCCATCGTCGTAGCGGTAAACATAGTCGGTGCTGATGCCATTTTTGGACAGAAAACTGTCGATTTGCATTCCGACAGGGTCGTTACCGTATTCGGAGATGAAATAAACGGGCATTCCCAACCGCCCCAGCGTAACCGAGGTATTGAGCATGGAGCCTCCGGCAGTGGAGGCTACCGGTTGGTTGTTTTTAAAAATGATATCGAGAACGGTTTCGCCGATGGTAAAAATCTTGCGTGTCATGCGAAGTAAAATATGAGTTTTGGAGCTGCAATATTAGTGAAACGATTCGATTAAACCGATTAATCGTTCAATTTCTTTTTGCATCGACCTGTTCATTTCGATTATTTTCTCTCTCGACTCGTTCACCTCTTGTGTAAATGAGGCTGATAATCCGCCATGGTTCAATTTCTCTTTACGTAGCATCGGACCTTTCCCGGAAAATAGCCAATCGGGATCTATGGCTTCACATTTTGTGTATAAAGTGTCGTAGTCAAATGTATTTCGCCTGTGCCAATTAGCCAGTGTCTGGGGCGTCACATCTAAAAAACGGGCAAATTCAGCATCCGATTTGAAATTGTAATGATCTTTTATTCTGGTTAGTATAAAGGATTTGTCCATATATTAAGAGGAATTAACTAACATGATATGTGTAATTAACAATAACATCCATATATATAAACAAAATGTTTATATATTTGTGCCGTAAAAAACGATCAGCTACAATGCACTTTTATCGGGATAAACCGGCAGCATGTAGTGTGTATATGATATCTACGAAAGATTGTTTCCAAGTACGCGTTCATACGTATAAAAATAATTGAGCGTTTTCCTTTATGGTGTACTATTGCGTATTTATAAACAGGTTATTGGTGGGTGGTACAGCACATTCAGGATGAACAGAAGTGCGTTTTACTCACGAATAGACGCCGGTTATCTGTGACTTTTTGTCGTTTTAAGGGGGCGGCGATTGACGAAAGCCATAGTGGTTTTGTAATGCCATTTTGAGTGGAGTAGAAGGACGTTTTCTTAACTCGGTTAATAGAACTGTCCAACATTTGGAAAGGTTTGATTCCGAAATTTTCATCGTGTCAAGATGTTTGCAAAATATTTTTTCTCTTTAGATTCAAAAATGTCGGAGTGATGTGATATCAGTCCGGCATTATTCATATCATATCCTAAGCTGATGCAGGGTTTCCTGCTTTGTGTATTTTCTGTGTATTTGAGATGTTATGGTACTATTCAGTGACAAAGATAATAAATGGTTTTGTTGTGTGTTATCAAATTAAAAAAAATGTCGATTTTTTATTTTCCTTGTTTCGGAAACCGTATGCGGTTGATGAAAACGGGGATGTGGAAATGCCTCATCGCAGCAGGCATGATGAGCCGCAGAACAAACCTCAGGACTTTATTTGTGTCAGGTTGGACAGTGCAAACAGGTTGGCACTCTCGTCTTTAAGTGTTAAGGATGAAGATGGCGTAGAATTGTATTGCCAAAAAGTAAACAATATAAAGGAAAAGATATTAATCGATGCTTGTCACTGGCGATACGGACTCTATTCGGCATCTGTTCGGCAGGGTGGTGTATCCTGTGTCGAAACACTGTTTTTTCTGTTCGGTCAGAAAAAAGTGATGATTCTCCTCAATGACGATTGTGCCTGAATAACTGATCCGGGCTTATGCGGGTAACGAATATGAACCTGTATAACGGATAGCCGACCGCGATGATCGATCGGACGTGAAGCTATCGTGTCTGTGTCATGCGAAAGCAGGATAATTCTGTATAGCGGGCATTGCCGCGATAATAGGTTTCCGGATGCCTGTTATTGCCTACTGAGCGGGTCGTGTCGGTCTGTCGCGTTTGTTTTTCTCCTCCTCAAAACAGTGCCTGCAAATAGGCTCGTATTCATCCTTCTCTCCCAGTAACACCTGATGGGCATCGGCTACCAGCCGGTGCGATACATAGGCCGGACTGCCGCAACGAACACATATGGCATGTTCTTTGGTCACGTCGTCGGCTATGGCCATCAAGGCCGGCATCGGTCCGAAAGGAATGCCCCGGTAATCCATATCCAACCCGGCAACAATAACACGGAAGCCGTTTCGGGCCAATTGGGTGCAAACTTCCACAATGCCTTCGTCGAAAAATTGTGCTTCATCGATTCCCACCACATCCACATCGCCGGTGAGCAGCAGTATGTTGCCAGAAGAGTCGACCGGCGTAGAGACGATGGAGTTGTTGTCGTGCGATACCACTTCAACCTCGGAATAACGCGTGTCGATGGCCGGTTTGAATATCTCTACCCGCTGTTTGGCAAACTTTGCGCGTTTGAGGCGGCGCAACAGTTCTTCGGTTTTTCCCGAGAACATAGAGCCGCAAATTACCTCGATGCTCCCTTTTTTTTCGGGAGAGGTGTTGAAGTTGGATTCGAAATAGATCATTTCAATGTGAAAATTTGGAAATGAGTCAATTGAAAAAGCAAAAAAAATCGTTCGGATGGTATTGTAAATCCTGCTTTTTCAATTGTTTTTTTGTGCTTTGTCTTGTGCGTAAATTAAAATTATCCTGTATCTTTACACAGCTTTTGCAAAGGTAAAATATGCCTTTTAATTTGCCATTAAAAATGTAAAAAAACTTATGAACAAAGAGGTCTTGTTGGCGTTGATAGAGAAGGATATCAACGAATTATCTATTTTGAACAAAGGGTTTAGTGAGAACGAAGTCGTATCGGCTACCATTCTGGGACTGGCAAAAACAAAGGCGGAAAATATTTTGTCCGGGCTGGCGCAGTTGGGTGAGTTGCAGGCTACTCCTCCGAAAACGGCAGAGCCGGTGGCTGAAATCAAACCGGTTGTCGTTGCTCAGCCTCAGCCGACAGAGCCAGTGGCAGAAAAAGTAACGGAGCCCGAAATAGCGATAGAATCGCAAATAGAACCCGAAATAGAGGCAGCCATAGAGCCTGAGCTACCTGTGTCGGAACCGGTGATACCCGAACCGGTGACCGAAGTTCAACCCGTATCTGTCCCAAAACAAGAGGAACCGGCCAAAACATCGTTGGCCGAAGCACTCCACTCCGACGGACATTCGCTGAACGAACAGTTGGCAGAAAAGGCAGAACCTTCATTAGTGAATATTTTATCCAACTCAAAAATAGAGGATTTGCGTCAGGCATTTAGTCTGGCCGAGCGTTTTCGTTTCCAACGCGAGCTGTTCGGAGGCAACGGCGAAAAGATGAATACCACACTGGCGGCTATCAATGCGATGAAGTCGGAAGCGGAAGCTACGGCTTATCTGTCGGCGTTTAGCTGGGATGATGCGAGTGAGTGCGTGGCAGAGTTCAGACAGGTGGTTCATCGTAAGTTTATTTGATTTGTTATGGGAAAATTATATCTGGTGCCTACTCCGGTAGGAAATCTGGAAGATATGACGTTGAGAGCCATCCGTATTTTGAAAGAGGTGGATCTTATTCTGGCGGAAGATACCCGTACGTCGGGCTTTTTGTTAAAACATTTTGGCATCGAAACGCGCATGATGTCGCATCATAAGTTTAACGAGCACAAAACGGTGGCTGCCGTTTGCGAGCGGATAGAGAAGGGCGAGACTGTTGCATTGATTTCGGATGCCGGAACCCCCGCAATATCCGATCCGGGGTTTCTGCTGGTGCGCGAGTGCGTGGCACACGAGGTGGAGGTGGAGTGTTTGCCCGGTCCGACAGCTTTTGTACCGGCATTAGTCAATTCGGGGTTGCCTAACGATCGCTTCTGCTTCGAGGGATTTTTGCCCCAGAAGAAGGGACGGCAGACTAAACTGAAGGAGCTGGCACTGGAGACGCGTACGATGATCTTTTATGAATCGCCGTTTCGGTTAGTGAAAACCCTGCAGCAGTTTGCCGAATATTTGGGAGCGGAACGCCGCGCTTCGGTCTCGCGCGAACTGACCAAACTGCACGAGGAGACTGTCAGGGGTACGGTGACGGAGTTGGCGGCTCATTTTACCGAGAAACAGCCGAAAGGAGAAATTGTAATCGTTGTTGCCGGATTGGAAAACTAATAATACATTTGCTTTACCGTCGATCGGAAAAGAGGATGGAAAAACAATCATCTTAATTTTTAATATTAATTTGTTATGAAACAACTACTTATTGTACTTGCCGTTTTGGTTTTGGCTTCGTGCCACCGGCAACCTGCCGATGTGGAATCGTTGCAACGACAAAATGATTCGCTGATGCAGGTAAAAGCTCAATTGGAGAGTGAAACCAACGAATATTTAGCGTCGATGAATGAAATTGAGGCGAATTTCGATAAGGTAAAGCAGATGGAAACCTATATTCAGGTTAATAAATCGACGGAAAATACGAATCAGGATGTCCGGTCCAAGATCAACGATGATATTCTGCTGATGACCGATATGCTGAAAAGAAACAAAGAGCAGATTGCATCGTTGACCCACAAGATGGGTAAAAGTGCGCTTAAAATCAGAGAGATGCGCAAAACCATCGAACGGTTGAATGCCATGCTGAACGAAAAGATAGATCTTATCCAGTCGTTATCGAACGAATTGCAGATAAAAGATGCGGCTATTGCCGACCTGAATAAAAACGTGGAGACCCTGAATCAGGACGTCGCCAATCTGAAAACACAGAGTCAGGCACAACAGGAACAAATTGTCACTCAGGATGAAAAATTGTCTACAGGCTGGTATGTCTTCGGATCGACCAAAGAGCTGAAAGAGCATCGGATTCTGACTAGCGGAGGCTTCCTCTCTTCAAACAAAGTGCTTCAGAAAGATTTTGATAAAGAGTATTTTGTGAAGATCGATATTCGTCAGGTGAAGAGCATTCCTCTCTATTCTCCAAAGGCCAAAGTGCTTACAATGCATCCTGCCGGTTCCTATTCGCTGGATAAACCGGATGGTAAGCATGGAAATTATGTGCTGACCATTAAAGACTACAAAGAATTTTGGAGTGTATCCCGCTATTTGGTGGTACAAGTCGATTAAACTATTCTCACAGGAGAGTGTCCTATTGATACAAGCGAGAGAATATTTATAACGTTCATTCAACATCAACATTATGAAATCAACGAAAACAAATCGGTTTATAGCCGGACGAGTTTCCGGACGTTCTTTTCTTTCAGTAGCATCTCTTGTGGCTTTGTCCGGCTTTGTTGTGGCTCCTGTTTTTGCTCAGCGTGGCGAAGGTTCGCGTGACAGCAGATCGGAAGGATCGCGGGGACGTAGCGAAGTCAGAGTCGATCAGCAAAGAGGTAGCCGGGATGGCAATCGAGGTTCTGCGCCTCAGGTGAACAGCGGTTCCCGTTCGGCCGCACCTCAGGCGAGAGATAATAACCGTGGTAGTGTCAGTCGCAACGACGTACGTTCTGCAAATAGCGGGCGCATTGCCGGTTCGCGTGATAATGTGCCACAATACCGGGACAATCGTCGGTACGAGCCGAGGTACGATCGTTTTTACGGAAGATGGCCGGCTCGCGGTACTACAGTGCGGGTTATTCCGCAGGGTGGGGTGTGGAGAGTGCATAACGGAGTACGTTATGCCTATCGCAACGGATTTTATTACCGCCCTTACGGCTCTTCTTATGTCGTAGTCGCACCTCCTTTCGGCTTTCGTATCTCTTCATTGCCGGTAGGGTTTGTGGCTTTTACATTGGCCAATGCGGCATATTATTATTATGCAGGTACATACTACCAACGTTACAACAACGAATATGTGGTAGTGCAGCCTCCGTTGGGATCGTTGGTACAGAGCATTCCGGAGGGAGGACAACAGGTGGTTATTGACGGGAATACGTTCTATATCGTAGATGGTATCCAATATCAGGCAGTAATGTATAATGGAAGTATCTGGTATAAAGTAATTAAAATAGAGAACCGCGTTGACAGTTATAACGGTGAGAACCCATATTAAACAGGTAAAATATAGCAGATTAAATAAAACAGGCAGAATGTTCGGCATTTCTGCCTGTTTTGTTTTTTGCCGGCAGGTAAATAAGATGAAAAGTAATTTCCTCAAAACTGTTTTAACAAGGGCTTTTTGTCGTAAATTTGCATCATTATTGAACCCATAAAACTAATGCCTTGCAAATGTGCACAACGTGTTGTCTGTGAGATTTATGATCAATCTATTTTGAAATGAACAAGACAAAATTGCAAGGACATGCTGCCATGTTGGTAGCAGCTATTATATTCGGAGCCAATTTTTCGATCACCAAGCATCTGATGCCTCACTGGATGTCGCCGTGGGCGCTTACCTATTCGCGGTTTGCATTCGGAGCCATCATGTTCTGGACTTTATCGCTATTCGTCCGGAAAGAGAAGGTGCCACGTAAAGATATGTTCACCCTGTTGCTCGGATCTATGCTCGGGGTGGGATTCAATCAGGCGTTCTTTATATTCGGTTTGCAAAATACCTCACCAACCGACGCTTCCATTGTGGGTACGGTGATGCCGATTATGGCCATGGTCATTTCGTTCTTCATTCTGAAAGAGCCGATTACATTCAAAAAGGCCGGAGGGGTGTTTCTGGGTCTGTTCGGCGTGTTGTGTGTGATTCTTTCGGCAAGTACTTCGTCGGGAGTATCGAGCCCGGCTCCCGTATTGGGCGATCTCTGTTGCGTGTTAAGTTGCCTGATGTACGCGTTCTTTCTGGTGGTCACCCGCGATGTGTCGAAACGTTATTCGCCGGTAACCATTATGAAATGGATGTTCCTTTTTTCAACTGTTTTCGCTTTTCCGTTCGGATATAAAGATCTGATGAAGGCAAATCTTTTTGTTAGCGGATCGGCCGACGAATGGATGGCCTATGGATACCTGCTGATAGGTGCTACCTTTCTTACCTATTTGCTGATGCCGGTGGCTCAAAAGAGAATCCGCCCTACGACAATCGGTATGTACAATTATGTGCAACCGCTGATTGCTTCCGTCATTGCTATTTCGGTAGGGCAGGATCAATTCACCTGGATCAAACCTGTAGCTGCGGTATTGATCTTTGCGGGAGTCTATTTGGTGACCACCAGTAAATCGAGGGAGGATCTGGAACGGGAAAGGCAGACTGTAGAGTTCGAATCGAAGAGACAAAAATTGTCAATTGAGTCGGTTGTGCAACCATCTTCTGAAAATAGAAATAAATTAAAATAATATTCAGTTAGTTATGAACATTTTACTACTTGGATCGGGCGGCAGAGAGCACGCCATGGCATGGAAAATAGCGCAAAGTCCTAAGGTGTCGAATCTTTATATTGCTCCCGGCAACGCGGGTACCTCTTCGGTTGGAACCAATCTGGCGGTTGCAGCCGATGATTTTTCGGCAATCAAACAGGCCGTTAAGGAGTATGCAATTGATATAGTCGTTGTAGGTCCCGAAGATCCATTGGTAAAAGGTGTCGCCGATTTTTTCGAAGCCGATGCGGAATTGAGTAAAATTCCGGTTGTTGGTCCGAACAAAGTGGCTGCTCAGCTGGAGGGAAGCAAAGATTTTTCCAAGCAGTTTATGGTGCGTAACCATATTCCGACGGCACGTTATCAGAGCGTGACGCTCGATACGTTGCAGGAGGGTGTGTCGTTTCTGAAGACGCTGGAAGCGCCTTACGTGCTCAAAGCCGATGGTTTGGCTGCCGGTAAAGGTGTCTTGATTATCAACGATCTCGACGAGGCAATTGCGGAATTGCAAAATATGCTTCAGGGTAAATTCGGTGCTGCCGGCAATACGGTGGTTATCGAGGAGTTTCTCTCCGGTATCGAGTGTTCTGTATTCGTAATTACCGATGGCAAAAACTATAAAATTCTTCCCGAAGCAAAAGATTACAAACGGATAGGCGAGGGCGATACCGGACTGAATACCGGCGGTATGGGTGCTGTTTCTCCGGTTTCGTTTGCCGATGCTACCTTTATGCAAAAGGTGGAAGATCGCATTATCCGCCCTACGGTGGAGGGTCTGCACAAAGAGGGAATCGTTTACAAAGGGTTTATCTTCTTCGGATTGATAAAGGTGAAGGACGAACCGGTAGTGATAGAGTATAATGCCCGCATGGGTGATCCCGAAACGGAGGTGGTAATGTTGCGATTGAAGTCGGATATTGTCGATCTGTTTGAAGGAGTAGCTGCCGGTAACCTGAACGAAAAAAAGGTTGAGTTCGATTCGCGGAGCGCAGTGACCGTGATGCTCGTCTCGGGCGGATATCCCGAAGCGTACGAAAAGGGCAAAGAGATCTCCGGCCTCGATAAAGTAGAGGGTAGCATTGCTTTCCATGCCGGTACCAAAGAGGTGAACGGTAAAGTGGTGACCAACGGCGGCCGTGTGATTGCGGTCAGCTCGTATGGCTCCAACAAGGACGAAGCGCTGGCTCAGTCGTTTGCCAATGCCCGTAAGATTGAGTACGAAGGAAGATACTTTCGTCGTGACATCGGTTTTGATTTATAAATTGTTATTTTTCAATGGTATTTTCGCTCCGTGATGTGACGGTGACTTTTGATGGCGAACCCATTTTTTCTCCGGTCAGTTTCGATTTGAACCAGGGAGATAAAATGGCTATCAGTGGTCCGTCAGGAAAAGGCAAGAGTAGTTTGTTCAATGTTTTACTCGGTTTTGAATGCCGTTACAGGGGTGAAGTGTTGTTTGAAAACAGACCGTTGTCTCCCGCCGTTGTTTCTGAAATACGGAAGAATGTAAGCTGGTTGCCTCAGGAAATCAGCGTTTTGCCCATGCAAACGGTTCGCGAATTTATCTATGCTCCGTTTGAATATCAGGTAAATAAATCGATTCGTCCTACTGCTGACAGGATAGAATATTGGTTTGATGCGTTGAACCTGAAAACCGGGATTCTGGATCATCCCATCAGTACTGTTTCGGGTGGGGAAAAACAGCGGATCGGCATTCTGACCGTTCTTTTGATGCAACGTCCGGTGCTCTTTCTCGATGAGCCTGTAGCGGCTCTCGATGCCAAAACGAAAAAAAAAGTGGTGGATTTGTTGCTCGGTCAGGGGCAGCAAACCATCCTGTCGACATCGCATGATGCCGTTTGGAATGAGCATTGTGATAAAATAATTACGCTTTGATAGGTTCTACGGTAGATATTAGTTGGACGGGCTTGCTTATCAGTGAATTGATGTTGGCAATTCCTCTCTTTGTGCTCGGATATTATCGTACCCGTTTGGTCAAACCGGCTCTCTTTTCGGTTGTGCGAATGACCGTTCAGCTCTTTCTGGTCGGAATTTATCTGGGTTATATTTTCAAACTGAACAATCCCTGGGTAAATATAGCGTGGGTACTGGTCATGCTGGGTGTAACCTGTCAAACTATTGCCCGCCGGGGTGAACTGAAGCTCCACTATTTCCTGCTGCCGTTTGTCGTCTCCATTGTTTTTACGCTCATTATTATCGATACTTTCTTTCTCGGATTTACCGTTCGCATCGGTTACCTGCTCGATGCCCGCTATTTTATTCCGATCACCGGCATGTTGCTGGGTAATATCATGCAGTCCAATGTGATCGCGGCCAATTCGTTTTATCATAATCTTTATAAGAATAAAACCCAATTCCGTTTTGCATTGGCATCCGGAGCGACGCAGCACGAAGCCGTATTCCCTTTTATCGGTGAGGCTTTGAAGAAGGCATTCAACCCGACGATTGCGCAAATGGCCACTATTGGTCTGGTGTCGTTACCGGGTATGATGACCGGTCAGATTCTGGGCGGCAACGATCCTTCCGTTGCCATCAAATATCAAATAATGATGATGATAGCCATTTTTACCGCCAACGTTATCAGCGTAATATTGTGTATCCGGTTATCGGGACGTTTTATTTTCGACCCGTATGGTAACTTGCGTGAAGATATTGTCCGGACCGGGTTTGGTACCAAACAGATAGGATGAGGTTTAAAAACCGGCGAAGATATTTTCAAATAGACAATTATGTGACTAATTATTTTGGGATAAAAATAAGAAAAAAGAGTATCTTTGCATTAGCCGACTTCTATAAATATTTAATTACAGCGACTATGAAACGGCTTCCGGTAACGGCGGATTCTGTTTTGTATGACCGTTAACCATTTTCGCGTATGAACTCAGCTTTGAATTTATTGTTGCGCTTAGGAATTGCAACCAGTATGCAGGACAGAAATGCGGTAATAGACCGTATTAGTTCCGTGCTGGAAGAAAAGATGGGAACAGATCCCGATCAGGCTCAAAAAGTGGGCGAAAGAGTCCTTACCGGCCTCGAAGGACTTAAGGATCAACTGTCAATAGAACAGATTATCTCATCTCTATCCAGTAATGACGATGCCATAGAAAAGAGGCTCGATGATTTGACCGAAGCTGTGAACAGATTGAATGCCAATGTTGAAAAACTAATGAAGAATAAATGACCGAACTTCGGGTTCATAATTTTATACAGCGATGAAAATATTTCGGATTTATACAACATGGCTTCAATTTGCAAGAGCTTTGCAAATTATCAGGGTGTTGGCAAAACATGCCTTTCGTGAATGGTTTTATCGGACAAAGATGGGTAAACGTCGCTTGCGTCGCCATCCGAAAGCGCAGTTGGATGTACGTACCACCCCCGAGCGTGTAAGGCTAACCATTGAAGAGCTGGGCCCAACCTATATCAAATTCGGACAAATACTGGCCGACCGTCCCGATATTATCTCCGAACGCTTTCGCGTCGAACTGAAAAAACTACAGTCGAAGGCTATTCCTATCGACGATACTACTGCTGTCAAGCTGATTGAAGACGAACTGAACGATTCGATCGATAATATTTTTTCCTATTTCGATCGTCACTGTCTGGCAGCTGCCTCTATCGGTCAGGTCTACCAGGGGCGTTTGCATACGGGCGAAGAGGTGATTGTGAAAGTTCAGCGACCTCACATTATCAGCAAAATAAAGCTGGATATTTACCTGATGCACTTTGTGGCTAAGCAGTTGGTGAAAAATTATCCCGATTTGGTGGCTATCAATGTACTGGGCTTTATCTCCGAATTTCAGGATAAGATCATGAAGGAGCTTGACTATACGGTTGAAGCATCGAATATCAAGCGGTTTGAATTCATGTTCCAAAATGATCCGACGGTGCATATTCCGGCTGTACATATGGAGTATTCGACACGTAAGGTGTTGATAATGGAGAAAATAGAGGGTATTGCTCCCGATAATACGCAGCGGCTTCAGGCCGAAGGGTATGATATGCATCAAATTGCCGTTAACGGAGCCAATGCCTTGTTGAAAATGATCCTCGAAGAGGGCTTCTTTCATGGCGATCCACATGCAGGCAACCTGTTTATCCTTCCGAACAATGTGGTCGCATTTATCGACTTTGGTATGGTAGGCGTGTTGCGTCCCCGCGAGATGAGCTTCCTGGCTCAGTTCTGCATGGGGTTTGTGCGGCGTGATACCCGTGCTATTGCCTCCTCGTTACTTACCTTGTGCGATGTCAAATTTTTCGACAGAACCGAAGATATGGAGTTTCAGATCGATCAGATTTTGAAACAATACAGCCACCTTACCACGGAAGAGATCGATTTCTCGAAAGTGATGCAGGATTGTATCAATCTGGTGGTTTTCTTCCAGTTGAAAATTCCTTCCGGAATTTTTATGCTTGCCAAATCGCTTGCTACACTACAACAGTTTGCCGGTAATCTTGATCCGGATATTGCCCTGACCCCTATTGTGGTGCCTTATGCCAAGAAATTGGTTATGACGCGTTTCAGCCCTAAAAAAATGGCGGCATCTATTTACGATACGGCAATGGATTATGTAACGTTGATCAATACACTTCCTTCCACGGTCAATGAAATTTTATACAAGGTCAAGGAAGGTACTATACATCATCAGGTACATATTGACGAAAAGAATCCTGTAACCCGTGTATTTAAAAATATAGGTTATCGCCTGGTATCTGCCATTTTGATTATCGGTGTGTTTGTGGGCTCATCCATTCTTATAGTTAATACCCCCGAAAGACCTTACGGACAGTTTGCGCTCTATATGTCTTCCTGCATTATTGTTATTTTGCTTTTGAAGGCTCTCTTTGCGCGGAAGAAATGAAATTTTAGTTATAACCAATCAATATTATTTTAGACAGAAACAAAAAACCAATGGAACAGATTCAAAAAACGTTGCGCGATGCAAAAGGGATGAGATGGCTGGTGTTGATGCTGGTATCGTTTACAATGATGTGTATGTATTATCTGACGGATGCAATGGCTCCGTTACAGCAATACTTACAAGCCGATTTACATTGGTCGGCAACCGAGTACGGACTGTTTACCAGTGGTTACGGATGGTTCAATGTCTTTCTGCTGATGTTGGTTTTCGGCGGAATGATTCTGGATAAGTTAGGAACCCGATTCACCGGTGTGCTGGCTATCGTTATCATGCTGGTAGGCGCGTTGATAAAGTATTGGGCTGTCGCTGGACATGTCACCGGAAAGATTACGCTCTCTCTGGGATCATTTGAAATCCTCGGAGCAACATCCCGTTCGGCCGTAATGGCAGGTCTTGGTTTTGCTATTTTTGGAGTCGGATGCGAAATGTTTGGAATCACAGCCAATAAAGCGGTGGTACGTTGGTTTAGAGGAAAAGAGATGGCGTTGGCTATCGGATTGAATACCTCTACCGGTCGTATCGGTACGGCGTTGGCCATGTTTACTCCTCTACCTTTGTATAATTTAACCAAGAGTGTGAGCACTCCGGTTCTTTTGGCGCTCGTTTTACTCGGACTCGGATTGCTGGTGTTTTGCCTTTTCGCTATTTTTGATAAGCGATTAGATAAAGAAGAGGCTGCTGCCGGTATAAAGTCTGAAGATGAGTTCAAATTTTCGGATGTGATCGAAATTGCTAAAAACAAAGCATTCTGGTTCATCGCTATTTTATGTGTGTTGTTTTATTCGGCAGTCTTCCCTTTCATTAAGTTTGCTACCAATCTGATTGTGCAGAAATTTGCCGTTTCGGATACCTTTGCCGGTTATATTCCGGCTTTGCTGCCGGCAAGTGCTCTGTTGCTGACACCCTTGTTTGGTGGAATATCCGACAAAAAAGGAAAGGCAGCCAGTATCATGATATTCGGTTCTATCCTGTTGGTCTGTGTGCACCTGTTGTTCTCCATTCCATCGTTGAATAGTTTTCCTGTTGCCATTGGGTTGGTTATGGTTTTGGGAGTGGCCTTTTCGTTGGTGCCTGCAGCTATGTGGCCGTCGGTGGCTAAAATTATTCCGCACAGCAAACTGGGAACCGCCTATGCAATGATTTTCTGGGTGCAGAACTGGGGATTGATGGGAGTGCCTCTGTTGATTGGCTATGTTTTGGATAAATATTGTATCATAGGAACTGCCACAAAGATGATCGGAGGCAAAGAACAAACCATTACTCAGTATAATTATATGATTCCGATGCTTATTTTTGCCTGTTTCGGTGTCATTGCTATCGTATTCGCATTCTTACTGAAACGCGAGGATGCTAAAAAGGGTTACGGGCTTGAACGTCCGAATATAGTTGAAAAATAATAGCCCCGGGCGATTTTGTTACTGCAAATCAACTTTACATCTTTAATGTGGAGTTGATTTGTCGTTTTTGGGGGTATACAATGAAAAAGAAGCCGTTTTTTATCCGATGACCGGTTTTTTAGTAGGGTGGTGTGAAAAAATCACCTCTTTTTTGTTGTGACGGGATATAAAAACGGGGGTGTATTTTTATTTTTGTTAATATCAAAATGTATGATTATTATTCTTTTTTGCGTCAATATGTAATATATAAAGATTTTTATCAAAGCAAAATGACATTGATGTAAGAAAAAACATGTACATTTGCATTGGTGTTATTGCCGTATGAATAATTAATAAATAAACAACAATATGTGTGGATTTGTAGGGATATTCGACCTGAAGGTAAAATCCGAAGATTTACGCGCTCAGGTGCTTAAAATGTCGAAGAAGATCAGGCACCGTGGGCCCGATTGGTCGGGTATTTATTGCGGGGAGAAAGCAATTTTGTCGCATGAACGACTTTCAATTGTCGATGTGGCTTCCGGAAAGCAACCGTTATTCAGTAAAGATGGTAATTTGGTTCTTGCTGTAAATGGTGAGATTTATAATCATCAGGAAATTCGTGATCGCTATGCCGGAAAATATGAGTTTTTGACGAAATCGGATTGTGAAGTCATTCTGGCTCTCTATCAGGATAAAGGTCCTGATTTTATGGAAGAGTTGAGTGGTATTTTCGCATTCTGTTTGTATGATAAGGAAAAAGATCTGTTTATGGTTGGTCGCGACCATATCGGAATTATTCCGCTCTATATGGGCTGGGATAAGCGTGGCAATTTTTATGTAGCGTCTGAGTTGAAAGCCCTTGAGGGTTATTGCAATATTATTCAGGAATTTATGCCGGGTCATTATCTCTACAGTCCCGATGGTGAGGTAAAGAAATGGTATTCGCGTGACTGGATGCAATACGATAATGTGAAAGACAATACTACCAGCATCGACGAGCTGCGCACTGCTCTCGAAGAGGCTGTTCGTCGTCAATTGATGTCGGATGTTCCGTATGGTGTATTATTGTCAGGAGGATTGGATTCGTCGATCATCTCCGCCGTCGCTAAAAAATTTGCTTCAAAACGTGTTGAAGATGGCAATACACAGGATGCCTGGTGGCCGCAGCTACACTCGTTTGCCGTAGGCCTGGAAGGTTCTCCCGACCTGGTTGCAGCCCGTAAAGTAGCCGATTATATCGGTTCGGTGCATCACGAGATTCATTTCACTATCGAAGAGGGGCTTGATGCGGTAAGCGATGTGATTTATCACCTTGAAACATATGATGTGACTACCGTGCGTGCTTCTACTCCCATGTACCTGATGGCTCGTGTCATTAAATCGATGGGTGTAAAAATGGTTCTTTCCGGAGAGGGTGCCGACGAAATCTTCGGTGGTTATCTCTATTTTCATAAAGCGCCCAATGCAAGAGAATTCCACGAAGAGACAGTGCGAAAGCTCGACAAACTACATCTTTACGACTGTCTTCGCGCGAATAAATCGTTGGCTGCCTGGGGTGTGGAAGGTCGTGTGCCATTCCTCGATAAGGAATTTATGGATGTCGCCATGCGGTTGAATCCCAAAGATAAAATGGTTACCCCCGAGCATAACATGGAAAAATGGGTTTTACGAAAGGCCTTTGAAGATTATTTGCCGGAATCGGTGACATGGCGTCAGAAAGAGCAATTTTCCGATGGAGTGGGTTATAGCTGGATTGATACGCTTAAGGCCCGCGCGAATGAAAAGATTTCCGATCAGGAGCTCGCGAATGCCAAATTCCGTTTTCCGATCAATCCGCCGAAGACGAAAGAAGAGTATCTCTATCGTTCTATTTTTACGGAACATTTCCCGTCCGATTCGGCTGCGTCGACAGTACCATCCGATCCGTCGGTGGCATGTAGCACCCCGATAGCCTTGGAGTGGGACGAGAGTTTCAAAAATAATGCCGATCCCTCTGGGCGCTCGGTGCTTTCGGTACACAACGATGCAAAAGGTAACGAATAAAACTGTTTGATACGGTGATTATATGAACGCTTCGGTAACACGGGGCGTTCTTTTTTTGTGAGAATGGTATTGAATATTGGGTTGGTGCGGATATGAAAAAGGCCGACTCAACAATATTGAAGGGTCGGCCCGAAAAATATGATACGTTGGTTATCGGCTGGTTAATTCATTCTGATTAGCTAACTCAACCTGGTAATTTATCGGTTTGTTGGTAGTAGCATCGAGTACGGAAATCTCCGGAATATTGGCATTGGCAGTCTCGGATCGGAACGCGATCAGGTATTTCTTGCCTTTGTCTGCCGTAAAACGTAAAAGATAATGCTTGTAATAATCGGGGGTTATGCTTCCGTTGGGGGTGGTGATGCCAATGGTCGGTCTGTTGCCTGTTGCATCCCAGCCTCTGTAGTGGCGGACTTCAATGGTTCTCTCTCCGGCCTTGGCTTTTGCGTATTTTGGCCATCCTTTTTGGTAACTACCGACGGTTTGAGAGTCGATCCTGACTAATAATGCCGCTTCAAGATAATTTTTTCCGTTGATATTCACGAATTCTTTTTGCCCCGATACCTGAAACATTTCTGAGTCCGATACTTTGTTTCCACAGTAAACTCTCGGCGCGATACAACAATTTGAAAAGAATGGAATTGATACACATGCGATTAACCACATGCTGATTGTTCTGACACGCATACGCTAATGGTGATTATTTTATTGATATTGCCGGGGTATTCCTACAACAATACCCTCTTTAGATTTTGGAATGCAAATATCGTGTGTTTTGTCGATACGAACAAGTTATCAACAAGCAAATGGCGAAAATATAATGAATAATAACAAACTAAATATGTGTGTAAATTACCAAAAAGAAATACAAAATATATATGTTTTGATGAAAATAGACGAAGTTATGCCTTTGTTGTCGGTTTCTCTCTTTTTTTGTACATTTGGTAATTCAAATGCTTAAAATATAACTAATTGTAAATCAATTATAAAATAATGGGGATCTTTAATTTCTTCTCAAAAGAAAAGCAGGAAACGTTAGACAAAGGACTTGAAAAAACCAAAGCTAATGTGTTCTCAAAACTTTCGCGGGCTATTGCTGGTAAGTCGAAAGTAGACGATGAAGTGCTCGATAATCTGGAAGAGGTGTTGGTGACCTCCGATGTGGGTATTGATACTACATTGAGGATTATCAAACGAATAGAAGAGCGCGTGGCTCGGGATAAGTATATGGGCACATCGGAGTTGAATGTAATTCTGAAAGAAGAGGTAGCTGCGTTACTGGCGCAGAATGATACCGGAACATTGTTCGATTTTTCCAATCCGTTGGATAAAAAGCCGTATGTGATTATGGTGGTCGGTGTAAATGGTGTTGGAAAAACCACAACAATTGGTAAGCTCGCTTATCAGTTCAAAAAAGCGGGTAAGAGTGTCTATCTGGGTGCGGCCGATACGTTTCGTGCTGCTGCCGTTGAGCAGTTGGTTATCTGGGGAGAACGGGTAGGGGTTCCTGTAATCAAGCAACAGATGGGATCCGATCCGGCTTCGGTCGCTTTCGATACGCTGAGTTCTGCCAAGGTAAATGGTGCCGATGTGGTTATTATCGATACGGCGGGACGTTTACATAATAAGGTGAACCTGATGAATGAGCTGACCAAAATCAAAAACGTGATGCAAAAGATTGTGCCTGATGCTCCTCACGAAGTATTATTGGTACTCGACGGCTCTACCGGACAGAATGCCTTTGAACAGGCCCGTCAATTTACGAAAGCCACGGAAGTAACCGCTTTGGCTATCACCAAGTTGGATGGTACCGCAAAAGGCGGTGTCGTAATTGGTATCTCGGATCAGTTTAAAATTCCGGTACACTATATTGGTTTGGGTGAAGGTATGGAGGATTTGCAGGTGTTCTCGAAAGATGAATTTGTCGAATCTTTATTCAAAGAATGATACATGCTGAAAATTATCATTCGTCTGTAAATGTGTGAAATGTGTCGTGAAACAGGCTTGTGACGAGCCGGTTTCAAAAGACGGAAAAATAAAATTTGTTGATTGAAAATAAATTGGACATAAAATGAGAAAGTTTATTTTTATTGCGCTTTTCGGTTTATGTGCAACTCCTTTGTTTGCACAGCAAGATCCTTTGGCCAGAGCCGCATTGGAGAAAACGGTGGCCATGATGAAGTCTTCGGCGGTTAAAATCGTATTTTCGACTACGGTGGAGTCTGCCGGTAAAAAGCGATCCAATTTTTCGGGAACGCTGGTGATAATGGGCAATAAGTTCAACGTAAGTATGAACGGCACAGAGTCTTACTTTGATGGTAAAACACAGTGGGTATTCTCGCCCGAAAATAATGAGGTTACGATCTCTACCATATCCCCCAAAGATCAAAAACAGATGAATCCCTTATCTGTATTATCGCAATACAGTGGAAAGAACACTAAAATACTTTTTAATCGGGAAGGAAAAGTTGCGCCCAATCAGATCGCTATAGACCTTTTTCCGACCGCTAAATCGGCAAACGAATTCAGAATTCTTGTAAAACTGAATAAACAGACAAATGCTCTGCAATCGATGCAGCTGTTTGATCGTGACGGATCAAAAACAGGTGTGATTATAAAGTCTTTCCGAAAAATATCTGCTGATAATAAAACATTTACGTTTGATGTGAAAGCACATCCAAAGGTAAGTGTAAACGATCTGCGCTAATCATTTCCCTCTCTTACTTGTTGTAAATTCTTCGTGCAGTGCAAACGTTTGCTTTGATGTATTATCAAAAATAAACGTTTGTAAAAACATATTGAAAATTGCCGACCTATTTTTGTCGTCGGATTTATCTCTGTGCTTACAGCACTTGTGATAGATCAATTCAAGTGTTAATAATAAATCTTTTTATGCATGAAGAATTTGAACGTTTTTTCTACGCTATCCTTGCGTAGAGGGGGGACAATGCTCCTTGGGCTTCTCTTTGCTCTGAGTATTTCCGCTCAAACAATTTCTGTAAAAGGCGTTGTAAAAGATGCCAAGACAGGAGAAACAATTGTCGGTGCCAATGTTATTGTAAAAGGCACCCAAACAGGAACGGTTACCGATGTAGATGGTAACTTTACCCTCAACGCGTCGTCCGGTGCAACTTTGATAGTGAAATTTATTGGTTATCAAGATGCAGAACTTCCTATTGCCGGAAAATCCAAATTAATTATCGTTCTCCATGAAAGTGCAATCGCATTGTCTGAGGTTGTTGCCATTGGTTACGGCCAGGTGAAGAAAAATGATCTCACGGGATCTGTCGTTGCTATCAGCGCCGATAAATTACCGAAAGGTCTGGCTACTTCTATGACCGATATGCTGGGTGGTAAAATTGCAGGTGTGAATGTAACGACAGCCGGTGGAGCTCCCGGTGGAGGAGCTACTATTCGGGTTCGTGGCGGTTCTTCCATTTATGCAAGTAACGATCCTTTGATTGTTATTGATAATGTCCCCTTGTCGTCAGGTGAGATTAAAGGGGAGGCTAATCCTCTGTCGTCGATTAATCCTCAGGATATCGAAACCTTTACGGTCCTGAAGGATGCATCGGCAACTGCAATCTATGGTTCGCGTGCTTCCAATGGGGTTATTCTTATTACGACCAAAAAAGGATCGTTGAAGCAAAAGCTGACGATTTCATATGATGGAAGCTTTTCGGTTAGTACCATTGCCAAGCAAATTGATGTGTTGAGTGCAGACGAATTCAGAACGTATATGAAATCAGCCTGGAGCACAACTCCAGCCGCAATTGCTCTGTTGGGGACTTCTTCTACCGATTGGCAAAAACAAATTTATCAGACGGCATTAGGGCATGATCATAATCTGAGTGTATCCGGTGCAACAGGTAAGCTACCATATCGCGTATCAGTAGGTTATACCAGCCAGGATGGTATTTTGAAAACGTCTAATTACAGTCGTACTACTGTGGCCATTAATTTGAATCCAACCTTTCTGAATGACCATTTGAAAGTAAATGCAAACGCAAAAGGGTCTTATTCGACTAACCGTTTCGCAGATACCGGCGCCATCGGAGCTGCAATACAGTTCGATCCTACCCAACCGGTTTATTCTTTGAATGGATCGCTTAAAACGGCTGATGGTCAGAGTTATGGAAATGGATATTATATGAACATGTTGAGTACGGGCCCTAACAAAATCGGCCTCGCTAACCCTCTGTCGGCACTTGAGCAGAAACATGATCTCTCCTACGTATATCAAAGTACCGGTGGAGTTCAGTTCGATTACAAAGTTCATGGCCTACCTGACTTACGAGCCAATTTGAATTTAGCATACGATGTCTCCAAAACAGATGGTTCTAAGTCAATTGAAGCAAATACTCCGATTTCGTATGTATGGGGTAACGATAAATCGGGCTCTGCCGAATATAATCCTTATTATCAGTTCAAAAGCAACACGGTATTGGATTTCTATCTAAACTACACAAAAAAAATAGGGATTCATTCATTGGATGTGATGGGTGGATATTCCTGGCAACATTTTTATGATAAGAATTGGAGTGCAGACTATTTTGCTACCAATCCAACCAGCAACTCTCCGCGGGTTGACTATCCGGAAGCCTATCAGTTGGTTTCCTTCTTCGGTCGTTTGAATTATACGTTGCTGAATAAATATTTACTTACTTTCACCCTGCGTGATGACGGCAGTTCCCGTTTCAGTAAGGACAACCGTTGGGGACTATTCCCTTCTGCAGCTTTTGCATGGAAGATAAAAGAAGAATCATTCATGAAAAATGTGGATTGGTTGAATGATTTGAAATTGCGTCTCGGTTATGGTATTACAGGTCAGCAAGATATAACCAATGCAGCGGTTGGTTTCTATCCCTATTTGGCTACTTATGAAACGAGTGCCTATACCGATGCTATGTATCAGTTTGGTAGCGCTTATTATCATCTTTTGCGTAATAGCGCCTATAATACATCGTTGAAATGGGAAACCACCACAACCTACAATGTCGGATTGGATTTCGGTTTTCTCAATAATCGTTTTACAGGAAGCGTCGATGTATATAAACGGGTTACCGATGACCTGTTGAATACAATCCCTATTGCTGCAGGAACCAATTTTATTAATAATCTGATCTCTAACATTGGTAGTCTTGAAAATAAAGGAGTTGAAGTTACTTTGGGTGGTAAACCTATCGTAACAAAGGACTTTACCTGGGATTTGAGTTATAATGTAAGCTACAACCATAATGAAATTACCAAATTGACGCGTGCTACTAACGCAGATTATCCCGGTATATTAATGAAAGGAATTACCGGAGGAACAGGAAATACAATTTTGATTGATCAGGTCGGACATCCTGTAAATGCGTACTATGTGTATAAACAATTGTACGATTCTAAAGGGTTGCCAATTGAAGGTGCTTATGCCAATGTGGGAACATCCAACAACTATTATATTAGTAAACATACCGCAACTCCTCCGGTAACGATGGGATTATCGTCAAGAGTAGTTTATAAAAACTGGTTCTTCAATTTTGCAATGCATGCAAGTATTGGTAATTACAATTATAACAACGTACAGTCGAATCTGGGATTCAAAAACAACACCTACGATTCTTCCGGTTTTTTGAAGAACATTGTATCGAATACGTTAACTACCAATTTCGCATCATCACAGCTCTATTCCGATATTTATATCCAAAATGCATCTTTTGCACGTATGGATAATATGACTCTCGGGTATAATTTCGAAAACGTATTCAAAACAAAAATGAGAGCGGCGCTATATGGTACGGTACAAAATGTATTTACCATAACCAAGTACAAAGGTTTGGATCCTGAAAACAACAATGATGGGGTTGACAACAATATCTATCCACGTCCTCGTATATTTATCATGGGCTTGAGAGTTAACTTCTAATATCGTATATACAATGAAAAAGCTTAAATATCTTTCAATACTTGCCGCGGTAGCATTTGCTTCCATTACGCTTAATTCGTGCGTAAATGATCTGGACCAAATACCGCTCGACCCGAAAGTGACGACATCAGCAGTTACTTTCACAAATACTTCGCTTCCTTATGTTGAATATATCGCTAAGATTTACGCCGGCTTGTCCACCGGAGGTATTCAGGGAGCAGATAATAAAGTAGACATTACCGGATACGATGGCGGTAGTCAGGCAGGTTATATCCGTCCTTTGTGGAATCTGCAAGAGTTACCAACTGATGAAGCTATTTGTTGTTGGCAAAGTGATGGAACTCTGATGGACTTTCACCCTATGACATGGACGCCTACGAATCCATATATTAATGGTTTTTATTCTCGTTTGTATTATCAGATTACAATTGCGACCGGTTTTCTGCAAGAGACCACGGCGGATAAATTAACCGCGCGTGGTGTTTCACAATCGTTGAAGGATTCTATTAATACATTCCGTGCCGAAGCCCGCTTTTTGCGTGCGTTAGCCTATACTAATGTATTGGATTTGTTCCGTAATGGCCCGATGGTTACTGATGCCAGTAAACTCGGAACGTCAGATTTGCCTCCTTATGCTAAGGCTCAAGAGATCTTTAATTATGTTGAAAGCGAATTGAACGATTGTCAAACGGCGATGTTGAAATCTACCGTAGGATTCGGTGCTACATATGGTCATGCAAATCAGGCTGCAGCATGGGCACTGTTGGCTCGTTTATATTTAAATGCAGATACATACTTGGGCACTTCCAATACAACGAAGTATTATACCTCTTGTATTGATAATTGTAAGAAGGTAATTGCTGCGGGATATAGTCTGGAACCAAATTATCAGAATCTGTATGTAACGGATAATTATAATTCAAAAGAGATTATTTTCCCGGTTGTCTTTGATGGTTCTAATCTGACTACATGGGGCGGCACAATGTTTTTGGAAAGTAGTGCTGTGAATGGTGATATACAATCTCTTACAGGAGCTCCCGGCGCTTGGGGCGGTAATAGAGCCGTTAAAGAATTCGCAGCAAGATTTACCGCCGATGAAGCGAACTATGCACTTGATACCCGGTATGCCAGATTGTATACAGGTTTCAATCATCCCAGTATCGATGACCTCTCTCAGTTTACTCAAGGAGTGCCGGTATTGAAATATAGCAATAAGAGTAGTGCCGGTGTCAAGAGTACAGCCTCTTTTGCAAGTACCGATTTTCCGCTCTTCCGCTTGGGAGATGTCTATCTGATGTATGCTGAAGCGGTGTTGCGTGGTGGAGCCGGTGGTGACAGAGCCACAGCGTTGGGATATATAAATGCGTTGCGTGACAGAGCACAGGGAAGTACGGGGGCTACAGACCTGAGAATAGCGGATTCACAATTGACACTTGACTTTATCTTGGGAGAACGTGCCCGTGAAATGTTTTGGGAATGTACGCGTCGTAGTGATTTAGTCCGTTTTGGCAAGTTAACTACCAGTGATTATTTGTGGGAATGGAAAGGCGGCCTAAAGGCAGGGAAAGGTGTTGACAGTCATCTGAATGTTTATCCGATTCCGTCATCTGATTTAGGTGCTAATCCTAATTTGAAACAAAATACCGGCTATTAATTGAATAAATAAAAACCCTATGAAAAACCTATTGATATTATTATCGTTCGTAGTAGCGATTTTGTTGGTTGCTTGTTCGGATGATGCCAAAATAATGATTTCTGCAAATCCTACGGCGCCGGCGTTGAGTGCACCAACTCATTTGTCTCCTTCATATAATACAACTTCAGGAGCATATGTTTTAAGCAAGGATAGCGCCTCGAATATTATTGAAACTTTTAAGGGATCTGCGGCTAATTATGGCGCCAATGCGAAGGTTACATACACGTTGCAGCTTGATAAGGCGGGTAATAATTTTGCGAATGCTCAAAGTATAATAACTTCCACAAAAGATACTTTGGCAATAACTGTTGCACAATTGAATGCGCCGATTGCCAGTGAAGGCTTACTAAATAGCACCCCTGGTACTGTAGCGAGCTTTGACGTTCGCGTGATGGCAACTATCGGAACTGGTTTGCAACCGCTTTATTCCAATGTGGTGACGATTAAGGTGAATCCTTATCCTACATATGGCTTGCTTTATGTGCCGGGAGACTATCAGGGAACCTATGCGGGTGGAAATTGGAATCCGGCTAATCCGAATACCATTCTTTATTCTTCGGCCAATAATGGTAAATATGAAGGCTTCTTGGATATGAGTAACGGAGGAGCTGCTGCGTCTTTCAAATTTGCAGAAAAACCAGACTGGTCTTTGTGTTGGAAACCTGCCGACATAACTGCGTCAAAACCAAATAGTACATTCGCATTGATTCATACTGACGGAGATCCGAATATTTCGTTGCCTTCGGGTTATTACAAATTTAATGTGGATTTGAATGCTAAAACATGTACCAATGTAGCCATTACTAAATGGGGCGTTATTGGTAGCTTTGCCGCTTCCGGTTGGTCTAATGATGTGAATATGACATTCGATGCAACCACCAAACTATGGAATGCTACCGTTACATTTGCTGCCGGAGATAAATTCAAAATCAGAGCTAACGGAGCCTGGGATGTGGCCTTTGGTTATGATGCGGCTTCTGGTAAGTATACGACCAGCGGAGGTGATATCTCTGTGACTGCATCCGGTACATACACCGTAACGTTAGACGTTCGCCAGTATGGTAAACCGGGTTACAATATTATTTTGACCAAGCAATAATGCTGATATTTAAACTGCTTCCCGGATTTATCCGAACCCGGGAGGCAGTTCTCTCTTTTTACCCTTAAATCTGATTATATCCTCGTATTTATATTCATATATTATGCTGCGTAATTGCTTCTTTTTAGTCAGTTTATATATAACGGGGATTCTTTCTGCTCAGGTAGTTACCACAACTCCTGTAATTATTACAAAAGATGCCGGGGCGATTACGGTGGTTTTTGATGCTTCGCAGGGCAATGCTGCCTTGAAAGATTATGCCGGCCCAATATATGCGCATACCGGAGTAATTACCAGCTCCAGTACATCGTCGACCGACTGGAAACATGTAGTGACCGATTGGGCTTCTTCAACGAATCAATCTTCTGCAAACATAACCAAAAACAGACTGACTTCTCTCGGCAATAACAGGTGGCAATTGTCTGTTACACCCGATATTTATGCCTATTATGGCATTACAAATCCGACAGAGGTTGTGAAACAATTAGCATTCGTATTTCGTAATGCCGACGGATCGTTGGTTGGTCGGAACGCGGACGGATCGGACATCCTTATTCCGGTTTATCAATCGGGGTTGACAGTGAAAATTGCAAATCCTATCTCCAATACCTTAGTACCGCTAAATTTCACAATCTCAATTGCAGCAAATGCTTCCATAAGCGGAAATATGGCGCTGTTTGTCGGTACTACCTCCACGTCGGATATAACCTCCACCCCTCCTGTCGCGCAAGCAAATAATGCGACTACATTATTTTCTGATTATACATTTGCCATCCCCGGCAACTATTATATTATTGCCACAACTACAGCGAACGGATCAACCTCTTCGGATACATCATACGTTTGTGTACCGAAAGATCAGAGTTTGGTCGATAGACCATCCGGATTGAAAGAGGGGATGACAAAAAACAGAGACGGATCGGTAACTTTTTGTTTATCGTTGGGAAAAAATCTTCCGGTTTCGTCTTCAACCAGCGTATTTCTTTTGGGCGACTTCAATCGCTATCGGCTCGACAATAGTTATCAAATGAATCTTCAGTCGGAAAACAAAACGTATGGTACTGATGTGAATTTTTACTGGTTAACGGTCAATGGGCTTGATCCTACGCAGGAACATGCCTATCAATACTATATCGATGGCCTGACCGGGGTGACACCGATTCGCGTTGCAGATCCGTACTGTGAAAAAATTCTGGATCCGAATAACGATCAATATATCAGTTCGACTGTTTATCCGAATTTGAAATCGTATCCTTCCGGCCTCACAAGCGGTGTGTTGTCCTGTTTTACTATAGAACCGACCACATATACATGGCAATACAGCTCAACCTTTACGCCGCCATTACAGTCTCAGTTGACAATTTACGAAATGTTGTTACGCGATTTCACCTCCGAGGGAACGGTGAAGGCTGCCATCGGCAAGCTCGATTATTTGAAAGAGCTGGGGGTAAATGCGGTGGAGCTGATGCCTGTTATGGAGTTTGACGGGAATAATAGCTGGGGTTATAATCCTGATTTTTATTTTGCTCCGGATAAAGCGTATGGAACGAAAGCCGATTATCAGCAATTTGTGGATGAATGTCACAAACGGGGTATCGCGGTGATTCTGGATATTGTGTTGAATCATACCTGGGGCTTAAGTCCTTACTGTATGGTCTATTGGGATGCGGCGAATAACCGTCCGGCAGCGACAAATCCCTATTATAATGCATTAGCACCACATCCTTACTTTGTCGGTAACGATATTAATCATACATATGCTCCGGTAAGAGCTTGGCTGTCGAGAGCTTTGCAGTTCTGGCTGACCGAGTATAAAGCGGATGGCTTCCGGTTTGATATGACGAAAGGGTTTACCCAGACTCAGTCGAACGGAGGAGCGGCGAATCCCAATGCGACATTGAACTGTAGTACCTACGACCAAAGCCGGATCGACAATCTGAAGGTGTATATCGATGCCGTAAAGAGTGCAAATCCGAAGGCGTACACTATTCTGGAGCACTTCTGCGACGATGCCGAGGAGAATGCCTTGGCGGCTTACGATAGCACGATGTTGTGGCGTAACGTCTCATACGCGTTTGAACAAGCAGCCATGGGTTATGTTTCTGGGTCGGATTTTTCGTTGTTGGCATCCAAATCACAGTCGGGAGGCCAGGTTTCTCTTCCTACCAACAGGGTGGCGTATGCCGAGAGCCATGACGAGTACCGGATGGGCTATAAAGCCATCACCTGGGGTATTTCGGAAGTAAAAGATACTACCAACGTGATGAAACAACTGGCGGTGTGCAGTGCGTTTATCTTCCTGAGTCCCGGCCCCCGCATGATGTGGGAGTTTGGCGAACTGGGAGCCAATTATAATTCGAAAGATGCCGGAGGAAATAATATAATGAGTCCGATGGCTGCCGAATGGAAATATTTGGATATTCCGGCCCGGAAAGCATTGCATGATGTGTATACCAAGGTGTTGAATCTGCGATTGAAATATCCGTCGCTTTTCTCCAACCCCATGAGCTGGAACTGGCAGGTTTCTCTGAACGATTGGTCGTCGGGAAGAAGAGTCTATTTGACCGATGGGACAGTTTCGGCAATAGTGCTTGGCAATTTTACTGGTACCGGAGCCATTTCTACTGCTGCCGCGTTCGACAAAGCCGGAACATGGTATGACCTGATTTCGGGTGATTCGCTTGTGGTAAACAATACGTCCATGCCGGTTACGTTGCCTCAATTCGGTTTGAAGATATATACCAACATTCGTATAACACCAGCCCCGAAAGACACAACTACGACCCGGAATATTACCTTCTTTCCCAATCCGGTGAACGATGTATTGTCTGTTTCCGGTGGCACCGTTCAATCGGCGCAAATTGCGGATATGAGCGGACGCATTGTTGCCGGCAGGAGAACAAAAGCGAATGAAATTGAGCTTTCCGGGCTGTCATCAGGTATTTATGTCGGGAAGATATTTTTTACGGATGGTACATACAGAGTGATAAAAATATGCAAGCGATAGACTACATTTGTAGGTGGAAGAGAGTCTGATTGTGTGCTTGAACAGTAATAACCTAAGTTTATATGCCATACCCGCAAATTACCATAAAAGATATAGCCAAAGCACTGAATGTCTCGGTATCGACCGTATCGCGCGCTTTGAATAACAGCCCTGATTTGAGTGAAGGGACAAAAAGACAGATTAGTGAGTATGCCCGTTTGCATAATTACAAACCCAACCTGCTTGCACTTAGCATGAAAAAGCAAGAGAGCAAAATCATTGGCGTAATTCTGCCTCAAATGATACACCATTTTTTTTCTTCTGTACTCGAAGGAATTATGGATGTGGCAGAGAAAGAGGGCTTTAGTGTGATGTTGTTCCGGTCGCTCGATAACTTTGAGAAAGAACAACACAGCGTGCAGCAATTGATTTCGTCGCATGTTTGTGGCGTGTTGACGTCCATGGCCAAAGAAACCACTCATTATGAGCATTTTCAGGAATTAGTGGATAATCATATTCCGGTCATATTTTTTGATCGTATTTGTGTGGACATTCCTTCGAACCGCGTGGTAATTGACGATTATGCCGGAGCGCTGGCTGCCACGGAGTATTTAATTAAAACCGGATGTAAAAGAATCGCTTTTTTCTGTTCGCCATTGAATCTTGAAATTTCTAAAAACCGGAGGGGTGGGTATCTTGATGCATTGAGCAAACATGGAATTCCGCTTGATAAAGAGTTGGTCCGGATTTGCGATAATTACGATGAAGCGATTCCTGTAGCTACCGAAATGCTGCAGTCAGACAACAGACCGGATGCTTTTTTTGCGGTAAACGATGAGACTGCGTTGGGCATATTGCACGCGACCAAACAGTTGCATTTTAAAATTCCGGAAGAGGTCTCGATTTGCGGATTTACCGACGGATTTGCAGCTATTGCTTCCGATCCTCAGCTTACTACTGTGGGTCAGAGTGGATTGGATGTCGGCCGGAGCGCGATGGAGTTGTTGGTGGAAAAAATAAGATACAAGGGGGATACTCCTTTACTAAAGAATAAGATTATAAAGACCAAATTGATTGTCCGCGAGACTACACGATAGGAAAGAATAGCCGATGTGAGACCCGAACGGACTTTTGCGAGTGGAGTGTTTGTTTTTTGATTTTAATTAGGAATTACCCGGCCTTGATCGATTCAGGCGCCGGTTAATTACCAAACGATATATACTGTATGAAACTATATTTTTCTGTTGATTATTTTACTTCGTGGGGACAGATTGTATACGTAGAAGGTTCTATCCCTGAATTGCATTCTGTTGCAATGTCTTATGCGGATGGAAACATATGGAGACTCTCCATTGATATTCCCATCGAAACAGATTCGTTTACCTATTCCTATTATGTTAAAAATCAGGAGGGAGCTATGATTCGGGAGTGGGGGAATCCCCGCGTATTTAAAACATCAGAGCAAGTATCGGAGTACCACCTCGAAGATCAATGGATGGGCATTCCCTATAACAGTCCGTTTTTTTCATCGGCTTTTACAAAAGCATTTTTTGCTCAGACCATCAAACAGGCAGAAAAACCTCAATCGTTTGTATCGGCAATCACCTTTAAGGTTTTTGCTCCGGAAGTTTGGAATGGTCGGTGTTTGGCTATTGTAGGGAATAATCAGGCTTTGGGTAACTGGACGGTGAAGAAGACATTGCTCATGACCAATGATTCGTTTCCTTTGTGGAGCATTACGCTCGATCGGTCCAAATTCAAAGCTCCGTTTGAATACAAATTCGCCGTGGTTGACCCCAAGACTCTTTCGATAGAGCAATGGGAGAATGGAGATAACCGGAAGTTGAAAAAATTACTGCCGCGTCAGGAGGCGTTGACAGTCACTTGTGGCGTTTACAGAGGCAATAACCCTACATGGAAGTGTGCAGGCGTGGCTATTCCTGTATTTTCGTTACGTTCTGAAGAGAGTTTTGGCATAGGCGATTTTGCCGATTTGAAAAAAATGGTCGATTGGGCAGCCCTGACCGGACAACGGGTTGTACAACTTTTGCCCGTGAACGATACAACGATGACTCATACCTGGACAGACTCTTATCCCTATAATGCCAATACTATTTTTGCCCTGCATCCGCTGTACCTAAGCCTGTCGGTTTTTGGAGGTTTCAAAAGCAAGGAAATCAACGCATTTATAGCCTCCATGCAGAAGAAGCTGAATGCACTACCCGAGGTCGACTATGAAGCTGTGTCCGGAGCCAAATGGCAGATATACCGGGTTGCATACAAGGAACAGGCGGCCAAGACGTTGAAATCGGCAGCTTATAAGGAATTTGTAGATCAAAATAGCGAGTGGCTATATCCGTATTGCGTATTTTGCTATTTGAGAGATAAATACCAAACGGTAGACTTTCATCAATGGAAACAATATGCGATTTACCGGCCTGAAATTGTAAAGGAGTTGTGTGATAAACATTCGGAAGCCTATGAAGAGGTATCTATCCACTGCTTTCTACAGTACCATTTGCATTGCCAATTGAAAGAGGCATCCGACTATGCTCGTTCCAAAGGTGTTATTCTGAAAGGGGATATTCCTATCGGAGTTAGTCCCAATAGCGTGGAAGCCTGGACGGAGCCGCATCTGTTCAATCTGGATGCTCAAACCGGCGCACCTCCCGATGATTTTTCGATAACTGGCCAGAATTGGGGTTTTCCGACTTATAACTGGGATCAGATGAAGCAGGATGGATTTAGCTGGTGGAGACGCCGCTTTACCAAGATGGCCTACTATTTTGATGCCTACCGTATCGATCATTTGCTGGGCTTTTTCAGGATTTGGGAGATACCGATGGATGCCGTTCAGGGGTTGCTGGGCCATTTCAGCCCGGCACTGCCTATGAGTGTGCAGGAGTTGCAGGCCAATGGCTTTTGGATCGATGAGGAGAGACATATTAAACCCTACATTCGCTACTATCAGTTGAATGAGATGTTTGGCCGGAAAACCGATGAGGTTATTCTGAACTATTTACAGGAAAAGGGCAACGGTATATTTCAGTTGAAAGAGCAATTCGATACTCAGCGCAAAATTGAAAACTACTTTGCCGCGACAAATGGTGATTCGGATGTGCGTGACGGACTATATGCTTTGGTTGCTGAAGTGCTGTTTGTTCCCGATCCACGCGAACCTCAAAAGTATCATCCCAGAATAACCGCGCAATACACCTATAGCTATCGGGCATTATCGGATAGCGATAAACATACTTTCGACCGTTTGTACGATCACTTCTATTACCAGCGGCATAACTATTTCTGGTACGAGCAGGCCATGCAAAAGCTTCCCGATCTGATCACTTCGACAGAGATGTTGGTGTGCGCGGAAGATCTGGGAATGATTCCGGCTTGTGTACCGTATGTAATGAAACAATTGCATATGTTAAGTCTTGAAATTCAGCGAATGCCGAAAGATCCGACCCGCAAATTCGCCAATACGAATTACTATCCATATCTATCGGTAGCGACCACTTCGACGCATGATATGAGTACCTTGCGTGGCTGGTGGGAGGAGGATGGTGAGTTGCGTCAGCAATATTACAATCAGATATTGGGACAATGGGGTGCAGCTCCGGTTTATGCCGAACCGTCGATTTGCAGCAACATCGTTCGCAACCATTTGTGGGCACCCTCTTTGCTGGCCATTTTCCCTTTGCAGGATTGGTTGTCGATCGATGGTGATATCCGAAGGGCAAATCCGGGTGAAGAGCGCATTAATGTTCCGGCTAATCCCCGCCATTACTGGAGGTACCGGATGCATATCACGCTTGAACAACTCCTGGGTAATGACGAGTTCAATCAGAAGGTAAAAGCATTAATCAAAGAGACCGGAAGATAAACACTGATACTGAACCTATAAACATGCCAATGAAAACAAAACCAAGACTTTCTACAGCACAAATCCTGAATATGAATTTCGGTTTCCTTGGAATTCAGTTCGGATTTGCATTGCAAAATGCCAATGCCAGCCGTATATTGCAAACCTTTGGAGCCGATATTCAGTCCTTGTCGTGGTTCTGGGTCGTAGCTCCGCTTACCGGTATGATTATTCAACCGCTTATCGGACACTACTCCGACCGCACGTGGTGCAAGCTCGGACGACGAAAACCATACTTTTTGACAGGCGCTATTCTGGCGGCTATCGCCTTACTGTTTATGCCTAATTCTGCCGCCTTGTCGTCGCTGTTGCCGCCGCTTATTATCGGAGCCGGTATGCTTACCATCATGAACGCCTCTTTTAATGTTGCCATGGAGCCTTTCAGGGCCCTGGTGGCAGATTTGCTCCCCGAAGAACAACGCACTACCGGTTTTTCCGTTCAAACTTTTCTGATCGGTATCGGAGCTGTGATAGGTTCGTGGTTGCCCTATGCCATGATGAAATGGTTTGATATTGGCAAAGGAACTCCGGATAGTGAAGTGCCAGTAAATGTAATTATTGCGTTTTATATTGGTGCTGCCGTGATGCTGGGTACTATTGTCTGGACTATCGTACGCACCAAAGAGTATCCTCCCGAGGAGTACCGTCAGTTTCATTCGGATGAAAGTGAGGCCGATGGCGAACCGAAGCCGGGTATCATGGAGATATTCAGAGACATTGTAAGAATGCCCGCAACCATGAAGCAATTGGGTGTCGTTCAGTTTTTCTCCTGGTTCGCTCTGTTTGCCATGTGGGTATTCACCACACCGGCCGTGGCGGCTCATGTTTATGGCGTGCAGTTTGAGAATGGCGAACTGCTGAAAAACCCTGCCAATAAGGCTGCGTACGATGCAGCCGGCGATTGGGTGGGCATCCTGTTTGGAGTATATAACTTAGTGGCCATGTTTTTTGCATTGGCGTTGCCCTGGGTAGCAGCCAAAACCAATCGCAAGGTGACTCATACCATTTCGTTGATCTGTGGCGGAATCGGCCTTATTTCCATCTATTTTATAACCAACCAGTATTGGCTGATTGCCTCTATGGTTGGTGTAGGTATTGCCTGGGCAAGCATTCTGGCGATGCCGTATGCTATTCTTGCCGGTTCCATTCCTCCCGCCAAGATGGGCGTTTACATGGGTATTTTCAATTTCTTTATTACCATACCACAGATTATCAGTAGTTTGGTTAACGGACCGATCGTAAAGCATCTGTTCAATTCCGATGCGGTTTATGCCATTCTGATGGCGGGTATTTGTTTGCTTATTGCTGCCGGTTCGGTGGTATTTGTAAAAGATAAAACGTGATGAATAGCTTCTCGTGCGGCAGAATCGTTGTCTGGCTGTGCGCGATGGCGTTGATCTCGTGCAGGCAGTCCGATGCGATTGTGGTAACGCCGCAGAGCAGTTGTTCTATCCGTGCTACCGACGTCTCGTTTCTTCCTCAGATCGAAGCCGCCGGCGTGAAGCTTTATAATCTGTCGGGAGAGGCGGAAGATATGCTTATCACGCTCAAAAATGCGGGTTGCAATACCATTCGCTTACGATTGTGGTACGCGCCGTCTGATGGTCATTCGGGATTTGCCGAGGTGAAGAGTCTGGCGCAGCGGAGTAAAGCGCTCGGCCTGAAAGTGTGGCTTACGGTGCATTATTCCGATACCTGGGCCGATCCGGGTGCGCAAACTTTGCCGGTCGCGTGGTCTTCCTGCACTTTTGATGCGCTCAAAGACAGCGTGTCGGCGTATACCCGGCGTGTAGTAACACAAATGCAACCCGATTATATTCAGATTGGCAATGAGATTAATGCGGGTTTGTTGTGGCCGATGGGTAAGTCCGATCAGATGAGTCAGTTTACGGCATTGCTGGATGCGGGTATTAAGGCTGTAAGGGCATCAAGTCCTACGAGCAAAATCATTTTGCATTGTGCCGGGATTAAAGATGCTCACTGGTTGTTTTCTCAATTCGGATCGCTCGATTACGATATCATTGGTATCTCCTATTATCCGGTTTGGCATGGAAAAAATCTCGGTTTGCTGCAATCGACCCTTAGCTTGCTGGCTTCTGCTTACAACAAAGAGGTGGTGATTGCCGAAACGGCCTATCCGTTTACGTTGGGTTGGGCTGACCCGACCAACAACATTGTAGGAACAAGCGATCAGTTGATTAACGGGTATCCTGCAACCGCGGTCGGACAGCACGATTTCTTAGCCAAAATGCGCGATATATCGTCTTCTTTTGCCAAAGGACTTGGCTTTTGCTACTGGGGAGGCGAGTTTATTGCATGGAAAGGTTCAACCGCTACGAATGGTTCTGACTGGGAGAATCAGGCTTTTTATGATTTCGATCACAAAGCGTTGCCGGTCTTGAACGTGTATGGTGGCAAATAATCTTCAGCCCGAATCGGTTGCTATTTTCCTAATTTAATTTTACAACTATGAAAATCAAGAAAATGTCTCTGTTTATTGGTCTTGCCGTACTGTTGGCTTCGTGCCAGTCGGTACAACAGGCACAAAGTCCCGAAGAATGGAGCAAAAATGCTGTGATTTATGAAGTGAACGTTCGTCAGTATACTCAGCAGGGAACGTTTAATGCTTTCACGACTCACTTGCCACAGCTCAAGGAATTGGGCGCGAATATCCTTTGGTTTATGCCGGCATACCCTATTTCGCAGGAGGCTCGCAAAGGCACTTTGGGTAGCTATTATGCTGTAAAAGACTACAAAAAGATTAACCCGGAGTTTGGTAATGCAGAAGATTTCAGGTCGCTTGTTCAAAAAGCGCATGAAATGGGTTTCAAAGTAATTCTCGACTGGGTGGCGAATCATACCGGACGCGACAACGTGTGGGTAACGCAACATCCCGATTGGTTTGTGAAAGATAGTCTGGGGCATATTCTCTCTCCTTTCGACTGGACGGATGTGTTCAAACTAGATTATAAAAACAAAGCGATGCGTGGGGCCATGCAGGATGCCATGGCTTATTGGGTGAAAGAATTTGATGTGGATGGCTTTCGTTGCGATGTTGCCGGCGAGGTACCTACCGATTTTTGGATCGATACGCGTGCAAAACTTGATAAAATTAAACCGGTATTCATGTTGGCGGAAGCCGATAAGGCTGAACTGACAAAGAAGGCTTTTAACGCCGATTACAATTGGCCTTTGCTAAGTACGATGAACGATATTGCGAAAGGGAAAAAGATGGCGGCTGATATTGATAAAGTACTCGCTCATCACGATTCGCTCTATTCTCCGGCATCGTTTAAAATGAATTTTGTGACCAATCACGATGAAAATTCATGGAATGGATCGGAATATGAGCGCATGGGTGCCGGTACGAATGCGTTTGTGGTGCTGACATATACTTATCCGGGCATGCCACTCATTTATACCGGACAGGAGGTCGGTTTGAAGAAACGACTCTCTTTCTTTGAAAAAGATACGGTTGCTAACTGGAATAACCCGGGTGTTTTTACTTTTTACCAAAAACTGAACGAGTTGAAGCACTCACAGGCAGCCCTTGCCGTAGGCAAAAACGGAGGTAAATTTATTCGCTATGCCACCACTAATAAGGATTTGTACATATTTGAACGTAAGGCAAAGGGGAGTAGGGTGCTGGTAGTATTGAACCTGAGCGATCAGAACCGGATGGTGAATTTTACCAGAAGTAAGCCGGGCGGCGTTTTTACAGACTATTTTCAAAATATGAAAACGGATATATCACGTTTGGAGGGAGCAACATTATTGCCCTGGCAATATAAAGTGTATGTTAGTAATGCAAAGTAAAAAGCGGTGAAAGCCGTATCGGTGTAGTTTTAACGTATAAAAAGCACAGATGTAATCTGTGTGTAAAGCCTCCCTGTCTCTGCTTAAGACAGGGAGGTGTTTTTTTGTGGCATTATTTCAGGCTTCACCACCGTTGAAATTCAACGGCATGGGAGGATTGTAAGCCCCTTCGGCCGTTTTTATTTTGCCAAAAACGGCTTCGTATTTCGATACATTCTCTTCCAGTGCAAACAGCAGACGCTTTGCATGTTCCGGAGTCAGAATGATGCGTGATTTTACATTGGCTTTAGGAGTGCCCGGCATGATACGTACAAAATCGACCACGAATTCGGATGAGGAGTGTGATATGATTGCCAGATTTGAATAGGTACCTTCCGCTACTTCTGCCGAAAGTTCGATGTTGATTTGATTGTCCTGATTTTCCATTGTCGTTGAAAATAAAATGTTTTTACGAAGCAAATGTAAGCATTCTGTTCCATAACGGAGGACAAATATTCGGATAAAACGGAAATGTATCGGGAAAAAATGCTGTTGTTTATTCGTATTTAAAAGTCGCAAATTTTATTCCAGCGCTTGTTCCAAATCACGGATCAGATCATCGGCATCTTCCAGTCCCACCGAGAGGCGAAACAGTCCGTCACCGGCATACTCTTTCCATGAACTTAACTGTTCGGGTGTATCGAAATGAAACGAGGATTCCAGCAGCGCTTTGCTATCGAGGTAAAAAATCAACGAACGGTGATGCCCCAGCGAGACGGCGTAGTGGATAATTTGCAACTTGTCTGCAAATATCTTGGCCTGCGAGGCTCCATCCTTGATGCGAAACGTAACCATGCCCGAAAAATTCTTCATTTGTCGTTTGGCCAGTTCGTGTTGAGGGTGCGAGGGCAATCCTGGATAGATTACGCGCTCTACTTTGGGATGGCTCTCCAGATAATGGGCAATTTTTAACGCGTTCTCCTGATGGACCCGCATCCGTAGCGGAAAGGTGGCGGCACCTCTCAAAATCAACCAGGCATTGAAGGGGCTGAGTGTTCCTCCGAAACGGATGGCAGTTTTCTTCCGCAGGGGAGTAAGGTCGGCTTTGCTGCCCAGTATGGCTCCACCCAGCGCGTCTCCATGTCCGCCGATGTATTTGGTGAGCGAGTGGATGACAAAATCGGCACCCAGTTGCAAAGGCTTGGTTGCCGCCGGAGTGGCAAACGTGGAGTCTACCGCCAGTTTGGCACCGGCAGTACGAGCAATCGCGGCTACAGCCTGAATATCGGTCAGGCGCAGTAACGGATTGCAGGGCGTTTCGATATAAACCAGTTTGGTGTTGGGACGAATGGCTTTTTCTATGGCTTTACTGTCGGAAGTGTTGACCTTCGTGATTTCGATATTATACCCGGGAATCATATCGTTGGTGATTTCCGACAACGCGGCGTAGGCTACATCGCTGATAATGGCATGATCGCCCGCACGAAGCAGGTGAAACAGCAGGGTGGTGATGGCTGCCATGCCACTGGCAAAGGCGACGGCTGTCTCAGCCTCTTCCAGTGCCGCCAGCTTCGTCTCTAACTGATGAACCGTGGGATTTCCCCAACGGGTATAGATCCATGGATCGTTTTCCTGCAGGCCTTCGACCGAGAAACCGGTGTCGGCATCCACGACATAGGTCGTCGACATTACAAGGTTGGGAGAGGAGGCTTTTGTTACGGGATCCGGAGCTTCTCCGGCGTGAATGGCGCGAGTTTGATCGCCCACTGGAAATAGAATCTGTTCTGACATTGTTTTGCTTTTTTCTTGCAAAAGTAGTCCTGATTCTCTAGGGAATCAATAACGCAGTTGGGCTATTTTTCTACCTAACATGTGGTAGGCAGACTCATCGATATGGAGATTATTTCTTCAGAATACCCTGTCGGACGCAATCGTTAATCAACTGTTCGGCATATTTCCATAGTAAATCCGAGCTTTCAGCAATCTGGTGTTGATTGTGGTATACTTTGTCGTACCGTACATCGTATTCATCCCAGGTGCCTCCGTCGTTCGACGCATTTTGCAACAGTGGCTCCAGCTTATCCAGCGCTTTGGCAAACCGTGCTTCGTTCGATTCTGCCGCTTCGAATTCTTCCCACAATATCACCAGCTCTTCGGCTTGTGCTGTTGGCAACATTCCGAAAATGCGGTGTGCCGCTTTGCGTTCTTCTTTGGTGTTGGTATGGCTTCGGGTGGTATCGTACATGAAAATGTCTCCGGTGTCGATCTCTACAATGTCGTGGATAAGCACCATTTTTATTACTTTCAGCACGTCAACAGGCTCATTGGCATGTTCCGCCAATATCATGGCCATCACAGCCAGATGCCAACTGTGTTCGGCATCGTTTTCACGTCGGTTGCTGTTGATTAGTTTGGTTCTACGCAGAATATACTTGATTTTATCGATCTCCTTGATGAATTCGATTTGCTTGAGTAGTTGTTCCATTTTACAGGGGCGAATAGTTGGTGCAAAGGTAATCCGTATCTTTGAAACAGAGCAACAGATACCGCAATAAAACCATTTGGGAAAAACAGGCTTGCCGACGCCAGCTTACTATCAGCAAGAAAAACAGATATGATTTTTGCATTGCAGAACGATGCTCTTTGTGGTTCAAATGTCTTTGGAAAATGTGTAATCTACCCGTAGAAGTAGACGTGTTTGTTCTACAACTTACGGGTATTTGCCAATAAAGAGAATGAAAAGCGCTATTCGGATTTATTCTAAGCTATCGTTTCTCTTTAGGAGAATTTCATTAAACACCAGATGCAGCAAAAATGCTAACGGCAGCAAAAAGAGAGTGCAGAGTAGAAACCAGCCCCAATAATGCTGAATGATCGGGGGTGGTAATAGGCTCTCATGACCAGCGAATAAAAGTGCTATAGGGTAGATGAAAAGAATTCCTCCCGTTATAGCATACGAATACTCCCGAACAATGGAAGTTGTACAGTTGCTTATTACAGTCATGGCAAGAGGTACCAAAACATACGGTAATTCAATCAAAAAAACACTCATGGCTATTTATGTTTAGTGGTTTGAAAATCAAATAAATTCGTCTTTAGTTTGGTACGTTTTGACGTTATTTCTGTTACGTCGGTTGCTCAGATATATACAATAAGACAACGAAAATACAAAAAAGTTTAATCTGTAACGGTAAAAATTGGTGACTATATTGATAAAATAGAATTGAAAAGGGAAAATCAGTCTATTATCTGCATCTTTTTCATCAGAAAAGAGGCGTTCAGTTTGGTACTAATACCGGGCTTCAGTTTGTAATCAAAAAACAGTTGGTTATCCGTCAGCTCCACTTCAAAGCAGTGGTTACTTACACAATCCGGATACTTTTTCTCAAGTTCTCCGATGACCAGATCGTGCGTTGCAACAATTACCACTGCATTGAGACTGATTAGTTTCTCCAGCAGCCCCAGCGATCCGGTTTGTTTGTCTTTGGTGTTGGTGCCACGAAGAATCTCATCGAGGACAACCAGCGTTTGTGGATTCTGTTGTACGTGGTCTATAATTTGCTTGATACGAACAAGTTCAGCATAAAAATAGGATTCGTTATTGGAGAGCGAATCTTGAATTTTAATGCTCGACATTATATTGCAGGGTGTAAATTCAAAGCTCCGGGCAGGTACCGGCGAACCGTTCATTGCCAGTATAAGGTTGACGGTTACGGTACGCAGAAACGTACTTTTCCCTGCCATATTGGCTCCCGTGATGATTTGAACCGACGGAGTGCCGGCAATCAATATCGGGTTATTCACCCGCACCTCAGGATGAAGCAGCGGATGTCCCAATTCGGTGGCATCGATTTTGAACGCGTCGTCAGAGATCGTCGGATAGGTAATATCTTCGCGATTGTTGAACGCAAATGTGGCAAAACTGATAAGCACCTCCATTTCGGACATTGCCGAAAACCATCCGTTCACTTCGCTCTGGTGGCGGATTTTCCAGAGTTGAAGCAGGTGGTAGACGTGAATATCAAAGAGGAAGAGCGCGTTTAGCACAAAAGCCAGCAAAATGTTGTCACGGATATCAAATAGTGATAGAATGTGGAACAGTGTATGCAGCGAACGGCTGGCGGTGCTTTCACCGGACAAAAGTTTTTCCCGGAGTTGGCTTAGGTATTCGGATTGAAAGTCCTCTTCTTCAATCAATTTGAAAAGTGCTTTATACTTTACAAAGGTTTTTGAAATATTTTCCAGCTGAGAGTGAGCCTTAACAATCGGACCGAGTTGACGCCCAACTATGGAGAGAGAGATAATCACCGGAATAGCCAATGAACCCCAGGTGAGAATCTGAATAGCAGTCAGAATGATCCACAGAGTATTGATAATTCCGAGAACGATCGCCACATTTCTGACTACCGTTTTTTTATCGTTCGGTTCGGACAACCATGCCTGCAATGCTTTCGCTTCGTGTCCGTTCTCCGGACTGGAGATCCCATTGGCCTGAAAATTCTGGATGAAATCGATTTTGGAGGTTAGCTCTTTGATAGCCGATTGTTTCCTGAGGATGGTGGCAGAGTCTTTCTCCTGTCTGCAGAGTGCCTGGGCAAAAGCGACACAGCCGGAGCGTGTGGTGCATCGGTTGAGATATTGATAAAGCGATCCGTTTCCAAACAGATCGAAATCATTGGCCAGGTACGGATTTATGGCAGAAAAACCATTCCCGGTTTCCCGCCGGTCGTAATTGTGCTCCAGAAAGAGAAGTTCATCCCGATTCACTTGTGCTTTGTACGACAATAACGAGATCCGGTCTTCGAGCCGGAGGTTGCGGTTGACGAGGATCATCAGGATACCCAGCGACAATAGCGAGGTGATCATGAATACGTAAGAATGGCCTGCCACAAAGAAGAGAATAAGCAACCCGACAAATGCCAAAAATGCGGCTAAACGCATCCATGACACGAATAGACTCTGCTTTTTGAGTGCAAGCAGCTCTGTTTCAAAGGTAGTAACTCTCTCCTGATAATAGTTCTTTGGTGACATAGAGTTGTACGGTTTTCAGAATAGACGTTTTTTTTTACCTGACGGCGTTTTTTATTCTTCTGATGTACCAGCGTTGACCACTTCCCGATAGAGTTGCACAAACAGAAGAATCAGTAACAACCAAAATCCCCAGCGCAATGACACTGAAGAGAACAGACTCACCACAAGATAGGTAATTAGCAGGACGATATTGACAATAAACAAAGTTTCCTGCCATTTCTTTGTCCGGATATGTTTGGGATTGATAAGCACAATCAGAGAAATAAGGAAACTGAGACCGATGAGCAACTTTCCGACCGGATTCTTGTAGTCGAAAATTGTACCGATACCCGACAGAGAACTGTCCGTTGGCCTTTTGATCCGCTCCCAAACCTGATACATTGTCCAACCTGCGTTTGTAAGCATAGAATTGGTATTCTTCTCTTTTACGGAAGCTGAGCTTGCGGCTGTTCGTGATGAAGAGTCTTTATGCACGGAATCGGCAGCCGATACGGATGCCTGCATGGGAGCCAGGGTATCTGATCCCAACGCCGCAATGCTATCCAACAAGTGCCGGCGTTTTTCGAAATTTGCAGCTTCCCGTTGATTTACTTCCAATTGTTGTTGGTTATATGCCGGTTTCATGTCGGGCCCCACACACGTTTTTACGAAGAATGTAAATGGCAAACAGTAACAGACAAGGGTGAGTATGCGTAAAGTCAGTTTCATTTGCGTAACAGTTAAAAGTGGATAATTCTATTGAATAAAGATTCAGAAAGATACCGGAAACGCCCTATTTTTGGAATATATTTTCCACAATGGCATCGATGTGTATGTCGGTGGTATTGAGTACGGTAATATTAAAATCGTGTTCTCCGAGCATTAATGGAAGTTCCGTGCAACCGAGAATAATTCCGTCGCACTGCGCGGACTCTATGATGTTGTTGCACAATGAAACGATTTGCATCTTCTTTTCCGGAATCACAATACCCTCTTCCAGTTCCGGAAAGATGATGTTGTGGATAATCTCCTGATCGGCAAGAGAGGGAATGATTACGGAAATACCGTGTCGTGCAAATTCATCCTGATAAAAATGATGCTGCATGGTAAAGCGGGTGCCAATCAGCAAAATTTTTTTCAGTTCGAGCGCAAGAGCCCGTTTGCAGGTAGCCTCTACAATGCTAATTAATGGAATGGGGGAGCGGGCTTGTATGTTATCGAACACCACATGAGGCGTGTTGGAGGCTATTACGGCTAATGAAGCTCCTGCATTTTTCAAAGCGACTACCGCATCGAGTAACAAATCGACAACACCCGGATAATCGTTGCAATCTATGCGAGCCAGCATATCGGTCATGTTGATGCTGTTTATAAGAATGCGCGGATAATTAACTCCATCCGATAGCGAACGGTACCCGTTGATGATGCCCCGGTAATAATCGACGGTCGATTCGGGGCCGATACCACCTACAATACCGACTGTAACTGAATTTGTTGCCATACGATTAAATGCAGACACGTTGTAACAAAGCTGCTACAACGTGTCGCTGTTTATAATTGGGAAACTATTATAAGTTTTACTTCTATCTGTATAAAATACCGAACCGACCCTTTAATTGAAATGGTAAAGAAATATTACCGAGCCCTGAAAAGCCGGTTTGTTGGTATCCTTGATTTCCATCTTAACCCCGATTTCAGCCTTGATAACACCCCGCAGATTGACGGCCGATATCAGCGTTGCTCTCACGCGCACATCACTTCCGACCGTAACGGCCTGGTTAAACTTTAGTTTTTCAATGCCGTAATTTACAAGTAGTTTTGTGTTTCGCACTTCTACAATTTGCGCCCACAATACAGGAAGCAACGACACGGTAAGGTAACCGTGAGCGATAGTGGCTTTATATGGACTTTCTGCTGCAGCTTTTTTTTCGTCGACATGAATCCATTGATGATCGAGGGTTGCATCGGCAAATAAATTAATCTGATCCTGGGTGATCGTTAAATAATCGGATACGCCTAATTCTTTTCCAATATACGATTCAAAATCCTGATAGCTGGAAATGACAACTTTACTCATGCTTTTGGGTTATTTGTTTGGTTAAATCAATCAAGCACAAATATACAAAGTTTCATTTGTATATTTTATGAAATAGCGGTGGTTGAAGCAAAAATAGTTGATTGTTACAACTTTTTAATACTCGAATTATCGGAGAAACTCCGGAAGTTTTTCCTGTCGGGAATAATCAAAAAGTATTATGGTGCAAATTGACTCATATGCCGGATAAGAGTCGCTGATTGATGTGACAGGTCTTTATCCGCGTTTCGCAAACAACGGCTAGCGCCGCATCATTAAAATGGGTCTGAGTATTTCAGGCAAAGAAGCGTTTGCTCAAAAATTCGGTAAATGGCTCTTTGTAAGAATCGGAGATGGGGATGTACGTTTTACCAAAAACAATGCGGTTGCGTTCTATGGTTTTGATTTTGTCGAGCTGAACGATAAAAGACCGGTGTACGCGCATAAACCGATCTACAGGCAGACGTTCCTCCATCGTCTTCATGCTCATAAGCGATAATATGGGTTCCGGAGTGTTTTCGAGATAGATCTTCACGTAATCCTTCAATCCCTCCACATACAGAATCTGGCTGAGGAAAATCTGTATCAGCTTATATTCGGTTTTTACAAAAATAGAGTCGTTACCTGCTTCGCTTCCGTTTTGATTGCGCAACAGATCGAACCATTTGACCGCTTTATTGGCTGCCTGCAAAAATTCCTGATAGCTGATGGGTTTCAGCAGGTAATCGAGGGCGTTGACTTTATACCCATCGAGTGCATATTGCTGAAAAGCAGTGGTGAAAATCACTTTCGGTTTGTCGCCGATCATTTTGGAAAGTTCCAACCCGTTGAGCTCAGGCATCTGAATGTCGAGAAAGAGAAGGTCTATATCGCCCTTGTGAATAGCCTCCATGGCAGCCACAGCATTACTACAACGTCCCGTAAGGTTAAGAAACGGCGTTTTTCGAACGTAACTTTCCAGCAGATCCAGTGCCAGCGGTTCGTCATCAACAATCAAACAGTTAATTGTCATAGCAGCGGTATTAACGGATTAAAGATTGCCCGATAAGAAGAAAAGCCGCTCCTGAGAACGGCTTTTCCATTGATATTATTTCTGCCGTTTCAAAACCAATCCGGGATTTGCTTGTCCGTCAGGAGCTGGCATACCTTCGGCTTTCAATGTAATGGTATCGTCATCTTTAAAAGTGCCGACATTTTTCATTGTCGTTCCGTTGAAGTCGATTTCGAAAGAGAATCCGTCGGCTGTTATTTTCCCATTAGAAATAGGCATGTCACCCTGAGGAGTTACGATGGCACCGGTAACTTTATCACCGTTTGTTGTAAATTTGAAAGTCATTTCCATTCCCTGACCACCGTCGGGTCCGCCGAAGGATGCTTTCCATGTCCCGTCAATTTTACCGGCATATGCCTGTAAAGTAAAAAGCAGAGCAAATGCAACTGTAGCTAATGTTTTCATAGTTAAAATGTTTAATTGTTAATAATTGGGATAAATATAGATGTTTTAAAATTAAAACCTGATTTTTAATTCCGCAAAATAACTGTGATCTCTGTTTTCAAGTACCAACTTATACCGTTTGGGATAGAGTAACTCCAGTCGTTTTTTCAGATTCTCCTGTCCGATTCCCGATCCGCTTTTATCTTGTTGATTCTTTGGAAAGTAACTGTTTTCTACGATACACGTCACTTCGTTGCCCTCTCTGGAGGTGATTTTAATATTGATAAACGATGGATGCGTAGGACTCACCCCGTGCTTGAATGCATTTTCCACCAACGAAATAAAAAGCATCGGGGCAATCAGGTCGTGACCCGATTCGATGTCGAACTCGGTTGTTAGTTTCACCTGATCGGAGAGCCTCAACGACATCAGTTCGATATAGCTTTTCAAAAAGCTGATTTCTTTCTCAATCGGAACAAAGTTATCGTTATTTTCGTATAATACATAACGAAGCAGCTGACTCAGCCGGTGTACGGTATCCTGTGCTTGTTCGGGATGAACCGGAATCAGCGAATAGATATTATTGAGCGTATTGAACAGAAAATGAGGATTGAGTTGGTTTTTGAGGTTTTTCAATTCCGATTCGAACCGGTTCTTTTCCATCTCCTTCCGTTCGGTCTCCGTTTTGTACCATTTACCGGTAACCCGAATCGCTACGCTAAGCCCCACGGCAAGCACCAGAGAGGTCACATCTCTGAACAGAAACGGATCGGCCGGACGGGAAATATGCATTCTACCGGGAATAGGTCCATGCCAGAGATGGGCAAACTCAACGGATCGATACCAATATAATAGTAAAGAACAAACCGCGATTGAAAGTGTATTGACAATGATGAACCGAACGGTTTTTCTGTCAAAAAGAAACCTGTTGATCAGGTATAGATAGTTCAAATAGAACACAATAAAAAATGCGCCTATGTAAACAAAATACCCGAAATACATATTCATTCTGAAATGACGTCCGTCATTCATGAAAATGAATGGAAAACAAAACAGCAGCGTCCATACAAGCAGATGGATGCAAATCTGAATTTTGCTGTTATATTTTTGTGTGTTAATTATCATAGTAATGTGCAAAGATACGATTGCTTATAAAAATATAAAATATTTATAGAAGAAAAATTTCGAAACCAGCCGTTTTTTTATTCATATCTTAATGCTTCGATCGGATCGAGGCTGGCCGCTTTACTGGCAGGATACCATCCGAAGAAGATGCCGGTTGCCGTACATACTGCAAATGCCAGAAAAACGGTATAGACCTGGATGAAAATCGGCCATCCGACAGCAAATTTGACGAGTAACGAAACTCCGACGCCAAAGATTACCCCGATCACACCTCCGGTAACACTGATCAGAATAGCTTCTATCAAAAATTGCAACAGAATATCGATGCCGCGTGCTCCGATCGACATACGGAGACCGATTTCACGGGTTCGTTCGGTTACGGATACGTACATAATATTCATAATGCCGATACCGCCTACCAGAAGAGAAATGGCAGCAATGGCAGCCAATAGTATAGTCATCATATCGCTGGTAGAAGTCATCATGGTAAGCAATTCCTTCTGTGACCGGATACGGAAATCGTTATCGGCATCTTCGGCCAGTTTGTGCGATTTACGCAATATGGTTTCCATTTCATCCTGAGCCGCATCCGATACAGCCTCGCTACGAGCCGAAGCGGAAATGTTGTTGAAGTAGGTGATTGCCGCAATACGTTTCATTACCGTGGTGTAGGGAGCAAGCACCACGTCATCCTGATCCTGACCCATGGAGTTGTTACCCTTCTCGGTCAATACACCCACCACGCGCATCGGAATGTTTTTGAAACGGATTACTTTTCCCACCGGATCTTCTCCATTGGTAAAAAGATTGGTAACAACGGTTTTGCCTATCACACATACTTTTGCGGCTGCTTTTATATCCTGATCGGTAAACATATCGCCTTCGCCAATGGTGTATTTACGTATATTCAGGTAGCTGGCATTAACGCCCGACACGGAAGTCGGGGTATTGTTGGTGCCATAAATAGCCTGACCACTCGCATTCACAATGGGAGTGACATCCGAGAGGTATTCACTCTGGTCGAGTAATGCCTGATAATCGGCCTGTTTCAGGGTTTGCATACTGCTGGCATCCTGACGAACGCCACCCATCATTCCCTGCCCGGGTTCTACAAAGATCATGTTAGATCCCATTTCCGACAACGAACCCTGAATGCTACGCTTGGATCCTTGTCCGATAGCCAGCATGGTAATCACCGAAGCTACGCCGATGATAATACCCAGCATGGTGAGGAAACCCCGGAATTTATTATTGTTCAACGCCCGCAGAGCGATTTTGAACAAATTGCTGAAATTGACATATCGTTTAATCATCGAGTTTCGGGAGTTTAAGTAGCGCTTCGTGAGCCGAAGCAATATTCGTGTTAACAGTATCTTCAAGCACCAACCCGTCTCTCAGCACAATATTACGGCTGCTGAATGAGGCCAGTTCCGGATTATGGGTTACAAAGATGATCGTGCGCTTCTCTTTTTGGTTCAAATCCTGAAAGAGCGAAAGAATTTCGAAAGAGGTGCGTGTATCGAGGTTACCGGTCGCTTCGTCGGCCAGAATAATCACCGGTTCGTTGACCAAAGCACGGGCAATGGCAACACGTTGTTGCTGTCCGCCCGACATCTGGTTCGATTTGTGATACATCCGATCGGCCAAACTAACCGATTTCAATGCTTCGATAGCTTTCTGTTTTCGTTCTTTGGACGAAACCTCGGCGTTGTAGATCAGCGGTAGTTCCACATTTTCCACCGCAGTGGTTTTGGGAAGAAGATTGTACGACTGAAAAACAAATCCGATTTTACGATTACGAAGCATTGCACGTTCATCTTTGTTCATCTGCCTGATCGAAATTCCATCGAGTTTATAATCGCCTTCGGTCGGAGTGTCGAGACATCCGATAAGATTCAGCAGCGTAGATTTCCCTGAACCGCTGGTACCCATGATGGTAACAAATTCTCCCGCCGATATCGAGAAGGAGACTCCCCGCAGAGCGTGAACCTTCTCTGTACCGACAATGAATTCGCGTTTCAGGTTGACTACTTCTATGATATTTTTTGCCATGATTAATTTGCTGTTTTAGTTCTTCTGCTATCGCTACCCGGACGTTTGGGCATAAACGGGCTGCTGCCTTCCTGTTTTGGTGCACCCATCGGGGCTGTAAAAGCCATTTTTTCTCCCACAATAATTTCATCACCGGCTTTCAGTCCGCTGAGTACTTCGGTGTGTGTGGGATCGGTGGATCCGATCATAATTTTCACAGCCTTCGGACCTGTGGGTTGTTGAATCCATACCTGTTTTTCACTTCCACCTGTTTTGTTGACTTTTTTGCCGGTCGGACTGTAATTGAGCGCTTTGTTTGGAATAATAAGTACATTATTCTTTTCCATCGTATAGATATTTACACTGGCAGTCAGACCCGGTTTGAGCTTGAATTCGGGGTTGGGAGCCATTATTACCACTTTATAAGTCACCACGTTTGAGGTAGTGGTAGCTTCAAGACGCACCTGCGTTACGGTTCCCTTAAATGTATCCTCAGGATAGGCATCGACTGTAAAAGTTACGTTCTGACCCTCTTTTACCTGTCCGATATCTGCTTCATCCACATTGGCCAATACCTGCATGTGGCTCAGGTCGTTGGTGATGGTAAAAAGGGTAGGAGTGGTCATGGCTGCGGCTACGGTTTGTCCCTCTTCAACGGCACGCGAGAGTACCACTCCGTCAATCGGTGAGTAGATGGTTGCGTAGTTGAGATTGGTTTTTGCTTTAATGACATCCGATTGCGACCGTTTGTAATTCAGTTTAGCCGTGTTGTAATTGTACTCAGCCGTTTCGTAATCCGTTTTACTGACAGCCTGTTTGGCATAAAGGTCTTTGATACGGTTAAAGTTTTTTTCCTGATAATCCATCTGTGTCTTGTTGACATTCAGATCGGTGAGGGCACTTTGGTAAGTCGAATTCAACACCGTTTTGTCGAGTTCGGCCAAAAGCTGGCCTTTTTTAATTACTGAATTGTAATCGACATAAATTTTATAAATAGTTCCCGATACCTGCGTACCCACAGTGATTGTTTTAATTGGCGATACGGTTCCTGTGGCAGTGACCGATGCCGAGATGGTTCCCATAGTTACCTTGGCCGTTTGGGGAATGGCAGGTTGCTGTTTCTCCTTTTTACAGGCGAAAAATCCGATAAGGATAAGCACCAGAATAGCTGCAATGCCGATCCATATTTTAGTTCTTTTAGTCATGACGATATTGTTGTTAAGAGATTAATATTCAATTATTGAATAGGCATGTTCTGATAGAAATTCAACAATTTCAGGTTGAGTACAGCCGAATATTTTGCTTGCAAAAGTTCCATTTGTGCGGTCATGTAGGTGGTTTTTGCGGTGAGCAATTCAACTGTATTTTTCATTCCCAGATTGAACTGATCGTTGATAAGCGAATAACTAACCTCCGATGATCTTACTTTATCCTTCGCTGAGGTATACCGGCTCTGTGACGAAATAACATCCTGATAAGTAGTCTCTATGTTTTTTAGCAATGTCTTCTGGGCTGCCGTGTAGTCGAGTTGCGCGTTCTTGATAGCGTATTCGGCTTTTTCAACTGCCGACTTAGTCTGCCGGTTGTTGAAAATTGGAATGCTTACGCTGATACCCAAACTTTGTGTCAGGCTGTTGCCAAGTTGTGTGGTGAATTTCTCGTTGCTATTGTACAGATTGCCGGTGCCTATACTTCCCGACAAAGAGATCGTGGGGTAATATGCCGCTTTGCTCTTGCCGAGCGATAGTTCTGCCACTTTGATATTCATCTGTCCGCTTTTAATTTCGGGACGGCTTGCGAGGGCAGTATTGTAAATCTGACTCTTGTCGGCAACAGGTTGCAACACCTCTTCGTCTTTAATTTCGGGGAAAGCGATGTTCAACTCCTCATTTATATCCAGCTCCAACAGCTGTTTCAACGTCAGCTTCGCCTGATCGAGGGTATTTTGCGCGGATGTGAGGGAATATTTATCGCTACTCAACTGCGTCTCCACCTGAGCATAATCGTTCATGGCGGTAGATCCGGCATCGAGCAGCTGCTTGGCACGTTTGAGCTGTGCTTCCGACGATTCTACGGTTTGTAGATCGATCTTGACGGCTTCGTTGGCATACAATACGTTGAGGTAAGCCTGTGTGATGGCTGTCGTAATGTCGTTTTCGGTAGACGAAGAAGAGAGTTCCTGCAATTGTACCTGCAACCCCTGTTGTTCGATATTCTTCGACAGTTGGCCTCCATTCCAGAGCGTCATCGACGAGCTGACGGAGTATCGTCCGGCAACGTTACTGCTGTTGTGGTATGAACCGTTAAGTCCGGGCACCCGGCTATTTGAAAATGTTTGAGACACCGATCCGTCGAGGGAGGGCAGACGGGCCGCTTTGGCTGTCAGAAGATCCACTTTGGCTTCCGAAACGCTGATTTTCGATTTCTGAACCTGAATGTTATTCTTCAGGGCATAGTCGATGCAGCTTTTCAAAGTCCATTGAGCAGGCTTTTGTTGAGCGGAAAGCTGTAGCGAACAGCCGATACCGATTAACAGGCCCAGAATAGTTTTTGTTGGAGACATAGATGTCGTGGTTTATTTGTTTTCGGAAACAAATCTACGACAGAGGTAGTTCCAGCTACAACTATATTATAAAAAGAGCCCGATTTTGTCGATATAAACCGGGATTTTATCGACGAAATCAAGCTTTGAATAGAGCGGTCGATGCTCCTGCCGGGAGAGGCTCCGATTCGCATCACCATGCAACAGTGCTGATACAAAAAAAGATAACCGAGTGATTATCTTTTTATGTATCAGTACTGTATGGCAAACATTCTCATCAGGCCAGAGAATGTCTCATATAGAAAATCTTTGTAGCGTTGTGTGCCAGTGTTTCGGTCACCACAAACCCTTTTTTACGGTATATTTCAACGTTGTGGGTATTTGCCGTTTCCAGAAAGAGCGGAGTCTTCAGTTTTTTACAAATCTCTATTACCGGATTCATCAGCCGGCTTGCCAGCCCTTTGCCCTGCGCTTCGGGCAACACGCCAATGGTGTAGAGATACCAGTATTTTTGTCGTTTGGGAAATTGACGGCTCGAATCGGCCTTGCTTTTCAAATTACGAATCACGCACGGAATTCCCATCTTGAACAGAAACACCAGATTACGCTTTATAAAGTTCCATGTAAACCGTTCTTTGGCCTCGTTTTTCCACATGGCAACGGCTGAGTTGTCGTCGGTGACATAAATATAGCCGTTCTCCAGCGTCTCGTCAATCGTATAATCCATAATCACATCCAGTTTGTTTTTATGGCGCGATTGCTCGATGAGCCACTGAATACAGGGATCGTTTTTGAACGATTCGGTCAACACCTTTTTAATGGTCGATTTATCTTTTCGGTTTGCCAGACGCAAATTGGCATTTTCAATTTTCAATTTCATACAGAATCCTTTTACCTTAATTTTTCTACAAAGGTAGACTTCTGTACGCGTGTGGCATTTGATATATGTCAAATAATTCGATGATTAGTATTTTGCTCTGATGCGGCTCAGTGTTTCAAGACTGATGCCCAGATAAGAGGCAATGTAGGTAAGCGGAATTTGCTGTAGATAGTGAGGATAGCGCTCCATCATAAAGTGATAGCGCTCCGCAGCGGTACAAAATTGCAGGGAGTAGAGCCGTTCTTCGAGTAGAATAACATAACCCGACACCAGAATCTCTTTAATTTGCTGCATAAGCGGATTTTGAACCTTCAACTCGTCGAAGTCGGATGCCTTCATGCGGTATATTTTGCAAGCGGTCATTCCCTGTATGTAGCCCATGCTCTTTTGTTGCAGCATCAGACTGGTGAAGTTGGTGGCAATATCGTTCGGGAAATCGAAGTTGGTGGTAATCTCCGTCCCGTCCTTTATATAATAGTTACGCAAAATGCCCTCGAGTACAAAGTAGTAATAGTGGCACACTTCGCCTTCTTTGAGCAAAAAATCATTTTTCTTTAATGAAACCAATTGAATATACTCTTTCATCTCGGTTTCCAACAGGAGCTTCAGCATCGGGATGATTTCATCCTTATACTTCTGGATAGTGGCGTTGTTGCTCGGTGTATCGGATAACATACGGTTAATTGGTGTAACGGTCGATAAATGAAAATAGCGCGTTCAGGGAATCAGCAACTGCATTTCACAATTTCTGCAATCGAATTTCAGTAAAAAGCGATCGTTTTTGCCCTGCAGGTAAAACGGTTCGCGGGGAGCCTGAGAGGGGTGTTGTTTGGAAGGACACCAGCCCATCTCGTATTTCAGACAATATTTGGTTATCATTACCGGCTGTCCGGGCTGCAATTTTCCTCCGGCTTCGAGCGCGGCGTCTATCTTCTCCACCCCGTGTTCCTGATAAAACGAGCGGGCTTTGGCATTGGCCACGTTACCCAGATAGGTGAGCTGCTTCTCTGTATAGGCCGCTGATTTCTTTGCCGGTTGCCGAAGCGGAGGGCGTTGATTGATGCGCACGGCCTGTTCGAGTTTCGCAATGATCTCTCTGCGCCATTCGCTCACCTTCGATGCCGGGAAAAACCAGGGGGAGGAAAATTCGGTACGGATCGATTGCAGTTCGAAATCGGTATTTCCCAGTTTGCTGAATTGTATTCTGATATTCTCCTTTACATCCGAAAAATCTTTGGTAGACAACTCTTTTTCGCACGAAATATAGAGCATGGCGCGGTTACCTTCGGCATCGGCTTCGATCGAGATGCCGGTTGCACTCTCCCGGAGAGTGACCGCCACCGCTATCTTACGTTCCGCCGATTTTTTTGCCAATAGTTTATCAAACTCCTGATCGAAATTGCGGTAGAGCATAATTCCGCTTTTCAGGTGAGGCATCTTGAGCGGCGTTACTTTATCCCCATCCACGCGGTTGACACGAATGCCGGTAAACTGGCCGTCGGGAGATAGATAGCAGAGCCCGTCGCCATTGGCCAGTGGTACAAGGCTTTTCACCGTAAACGAGTTCCGTTCTATCCGTTTCGCAATACCTATCGGTTGTCCAACCGACTTCGGGGTAGCCGTTTGCACTAATCCCGTGCTGCGTTCCGTCAGAAAATAGCTGGTAGCGCCACGTTGAAAAGTGCGCTGCGGATCGGGTGTGAAGAAGTGGGTAGACCTGCCCAGCGAAGCTTTTTCGTATTTGTCCGAGTTTTCGAACAACGCGTCGAGTTTTTGCCGGTAGTAGGCGGTTATATTTTTCACATAGTCTGTCTCTTTGAGGCGGCCTTCTATTTTGAACGACGAAACACCCGCATCCATCATGGCTTCGAGATGGGCCGAGAGATCAAGATCTTTCAACGACAACAGGTGTCCTTCGGGCGAGAGACGGTTGCCGGAACCATCGACCAGCGTGTAGGGTAAACGACATAGTTGGGCGCATTCGCCACGGTTGGCGCTGCGTCCGCGTGTAACCTGACTGGCATAACACTGTCCGCTGTAACTCACGCACAAAGCCCCATGCACAAAACATTCGATGCGCGCTTTGGTTGTTGCCGCAATCGTTCGTATCTGATTCAGAGACAGTTCGCGGGCAAGCACAATCTGAGCAAACCCGGCCTCTTCCAGAAACTTCACCTTCTCCGCGGTGCGGTTGTTGGTCTGTGTGCTGGCATGAAGTTCGATAGGCGGCAGATTCATCTCTAAAAGAGCCATATCCTGCACTATCAGCGCATCGGCACCGGCACGATAGAGCTGCCAGGCCATCCGTTCGGCCTCTGCCAGTTCGTCGTCGTGCAAAATGGTATTGAGCGCCACATACACCCTTGCTCCGAAACGATGCGCGTAGGTGGTCAGAGTTTCTATATCGGCAATGGAGTTGCCGGCAGCAGCACGCGCTCCGAATTTGGGTGCTCCGATGTAAACGGCATCGGCACCGTGGTTGATGGCTTCGATGCCTGTTTCAGCGTTTTTTGCAGGCGATAGCAGTTCGATGGATCTCTTCATGAATAGGATTCTGTAATGAACTGCAAAGATACGTCAGTTTTTTGATCCGATTGGAATAGAAGTCGTTTCAAAAATTATTCGGTTGATAATATCTTCCGGAACAACTGGGTTTTGTGACAGATCGCTGTTTGCCGTAGCATTTTGGTGAATTCTAAATGGAGATAGATACGGTGTGCTTCTAAAAAAAGCGTATCTTTGCACCATTAAATAAAAAACCATTTGTAAGGTTCAAAAACATGATTAATATCACATTTCCCGACGGTTCGGTTCGTCAGTTTGAAAAAGGAATAACCGGACAACAATTGGCTGAAAGTATCAGCTCCCGTTTGGCTCAAGAGGTGTTGGCCATTAGTGTTAACGATCAACTCTGGGATCTCACCCGCCCGATAGAAACGGATGCAGCCATCAGGTTACATAAGTGGGATGATGAAGAGGGCAAACATGCTTTCTGGCACTCATCGGCACACTTAATGGCCGAGGCTTTGCAGGAACTCTATCCCGGCATTAAGTTCGGTATTGGTCCGGCTATCGAAAATGGGTTCTACTACGATGTGGATCCGGGTGAGACGGTTATCAAAGAAAACGATTTGCCGGTTATCGAAGCAAAAATGATTGAGTTGACTGCTAAAAAGGAAGCTATCGTCCGTAAAGATATTTCCAAAGCAGATGCTCTTACATTGTTCGGTGCCAAAGGCGACGAGTATAAAACAGAATTAATCAGCGATTTGTCTGACGGAACGATCACGCTCTATTCGCAGGGCAATTTTACCGATTTGTGCCGTGGTCCGCACCTGCCGAATACCGGCGAGATTAAAGCGATCAAATTGCTCAGCGTAGCCGGGGCTTACTGGCGCGGAGACGAAAAACGCAAGCAGCTGACCCGTATTTACGGTGTGACCTTCCCCAAAAAGAAGATGCTGGATGAGTATCTGGTTCTTTTGGAAGAGGCAAAAAAGCGCGATCACCGCAAAATAGGTAAAGAGCTGGAACTGTTTATGTTTTCCGAAACGGTAGGGAAGGGATTACCTCTCTGGTTGCCGCGCGGAACGGCTTTGCGTCTCCGTCTGGAAGATTTTTTGAAACACATTCAACGTCGTTTTGACTACCAGCAGGTTATTACTCCGCATATCGGAAACAAACAGTTGTATGTAACTTCGGGTCACTATGCAAAATATGGCAAAGATTCATTTCAACCTATCCACACACCGGAAGAGGGCGAAGAGTATCTGCTGAAACCGATGAACTGTCCGCACCATTGCGAGATCTATAAATTCAAGCCCCGTTCGTACAAAGATCTGCCTTTGCGCTTTGCCGAATTCGGAACGGTTTACCGTTATGAGCAGAGTGGGGAGCTCCACGGACTTACCCGCGTACGTAGCTTTACCCAGGACGATGCTCACCTGTTCTGTCGTCCCGATCAATTGAAGGAAGAGTTCCTGAAGGTGATGGACATTATCTTTATTATTTTCAACGCGTTGGATTTCAAAAACTTTGAAGCTCAGATTTCATTGCGCGATCCCAATAATAAAGAAAAATATATCGGTTCGGACGAAAACTGGGAAAAGGCTGAAAGCGCCATTGTGGAAGCTTGCCATGAAAAAGGTCTGAAGGCGAAGGTGGAACTCGGCGAAGCTGCGTTCTACGGTCCGAAGCTTGATTTTATGGTGAAAGATGCTATCGGTCGTCGCTGGCAGCTGGGTACCATTCAGGTGGATTATAACCTTCCGGAACGTTTCGAGTTGGAATATACCGGCGAAGATAACCAGAAACACCGTCCGGTGATGATTCACCGTGCACCGTTCGGTTCGATGGAACGTTTTGTGGCTGTGCTGATTGAGCATACGGCAGGTAAATTCCCGTTGTGGTTGACTCCCGATCAGGCTGTCGTTCTTCCGATCAGTGAAAAGTACAACGATTATGCCCGTCAGGTGGCCAAAGCACTCTTTTTGCAGGATGTTCGTGTTACAGTGGATGATCGTAACGAAAAAATCGGTCGTAAAATTCGTGATAACGAATTGAAACGTATTCCTTACCTCTTGGTGGTAGGTGAAAAAGAGATGGAAGCTGGTGTGGTTGCCGTTCGTAAACAGGGAGAAGGCGATAAGGGTACCATGACTCCCGACGATTTTGCCAACATGATAAACGGAGAAGTATCTAAAATGATGAAAGTCTTTTAAGCTGTCTCCCGCGCAATAAAAAAACGTCGCAAGCATTTAGTTGTTTGCGACGTTTTTTGTATTCCAACGACGGATATTGATCCGAACGTCTATTTTTGCCGGTATTGTCTGGTTTTGCTGTGTTTGCGGCTGTAGGTGAAGTAGATTATAAATCCGATAGCCATCCAGGCAAAAAGGCGAATCCAGGTATCTTTGGGTAACGATGCCATTTCGGCAAAGCAAACAATGGCTCCTAAAACAGGAATAAAAGGTACCCAGGGGGTTTTGAACCCACGGGGAGCGTCCGGTTCTTTTTTCCGGAGAATAATAATACCGATACATACGATTACGAATGCCAGTAAAGTTCCTATGGAAACTAATTCTCCCAACAGACCGATAGGAAATAATCCTGCAAAAAGAGCGGCAAAACTACCGGTTACAATGGAGGTGATGTAAGGCGTTTTATATTTCGGATGCACTTTTGCAAAACTCTTCCACAGTAAACCGTCGCTTGCCATAGTAAAGAAAACACGCGACTGACCCAGAAGAAGAACCAACACGACAGAGCTTAAACCGGCTATGGCACCAAGTTTGAGTACCGGGCGTAGCCACGCTAAACCGGGACCTGCCGTGTCTATTGCCAGTGCCATCGGAGCCGGCACATTCAGTTCTTTATAGTTTACAATGCCCGTCAGCGTCAGACTGACAGCAATGTAAAGTATGGTGCACACAACCAGTGACGTAAGAATGCCGATGGGCATATCCCGTTTGGGATTAATCGCCTCCTGCGAAGTGGTGGAAACCGCGTCGAAACCGATGTATGCGAAGAAAACCACTCCTGCACCGGTAAGTAACCCCGACCATCCGAATTCTCCGAAAGTACCTGTATTCTGAGGAATAAACGGAGTCCAGTTATGTGTATCGATATAAGATATTCCAAAGCCGATAAAGAGCAAAATGATAACCACCTTTATCATTACGATAATGTTGTTGAACTTTGCCGATTCTTTAATGCCTACCACCAAAAGAGTTGTCATTAATGCCACAACAAATACGGCTGGAAAGTTGAGAATAGCGCCTGTAGCGTGCCATCCCTGAGCATCGTAGATAAATGGACTTTGACAGATCGATTCCGGCAACCGGAGTCCGAAATCGGCCACCATGCTGGTTACGTAACCCGACCATCCGACAGCTACGGTAGCCGATCCGAAGAGATATTCCAGAATCAAATCCCATCCGATAATCCAGGCAATGAATTCGCCCATTGTGGCATATCCGTATGTGTAAGCGCTTCCCGATACGGGGATCATTGAGGCAAACTCGGCATAACAAAGTCCCGCCAACAGGCATCCGAAAGCTGAGATAATAAATGATATTGCAATCGCCGGGCCGGCATGAAGTGCCGCTGCAGTACCTGTCAGTACAAAGATTCCGGCTCCGATTACACATCCGATACCCAACATCGTTAAATTGACCGGGCCTAAATGGCGTCTGAGCTCGTTGTGTTTACTGTCGGCTTGCTCATTCAGCTGTTCTAACGATTTTCTAATAAATAGTTCTTTTATCATAATAGTATTTTTGTCCTGCAATAAATTTCAATTTGACAATAAAATGCGGATTATGCTTTATATATGCTCGTCTTTACTGTGCAAAATTAGCTTTTTTATTCATATCACGGCATTAAATAGCATCTTTTTTTTATCTTTATTCATTTCTGTTCTCATACTATCTTTCAAACAGAGATTGTGCAGCGCATGAGTAGGTCGAATACCAAAAAAATGATAACTTTGTAAGCTATCGATAAATGGTGAATTGGCAACCGCATCGGTATTCGATTCGGCTGATTTACATGAAACAAGCGATGGCGAAAATAATTGCAGAACTGTAACTGCCGGCTTGTTATTGTTTGTGACGCATCGAATATGTGTTGTCTTTTTTACAATATGAGAAATGAAGTCGTTTTTGCAAAACGGTTCATCCGGATAAATAAACTATAAACATAGACTATGGAAGATTTTAATGCACTTTGGAACGAATATCCCTGTAATCTGAACGACGATCAGGTAAAGAAAAATGTAGCTAAGTTATTGGTCGATAAAACAAATGAGAATAAAAATACAGCAGTGTATAAACAGTGTTTCAATTCTATTGATCTCACCTCGTTAAGCACAACAGACAGCACCTCTTCTATTGAATCGATGATTGACAAGGTGAACGCATTTTCCGGAAAATATCCTGATATGCCTTCTGTAGCGGCTATTTGCGTTTATCCTGCATTAGTTGAGGTTGTAAAACGTAAATTGCAGATGCCGTTGAACATTGCTTCCGTATCGGCCGGATTTCCTTCGTCGCAGACATTTATTGAAGTAAAGGTGGCTGAAACGGCTATGGCGGTTAGTGATGGTGCTTCTGAAATTGATGTGGTTATCTCTGTCGGTACATTTCTGGAGAGCAATTTTGAAAAGGTGTACGAAGAATTGTCGGAAATCAAAGCGGCCTGTCACGGCGCTCATTTGAAAGTTATATTGGAAACGGGAGCGCTTGCATCGGCTGCGAACATAAAGAAAGCCTCCGTACTGGCGATGGTGGCTGGTGCCGATTTTATCAAAACATCTACCGGCAAAATGTCTCCGGCCGCAACTGTCGAGGCAGCCTATGTAATGTGTGGCGCAATTAAGGAGTTCTATCAAAAAACCGGCGAGAAAATAGGTTTTAAACCGGCCGGAGGTATTGTAACCACCGAAGATGCTGTCAACTATTATACTATTGTGAAAGAAGTATTGGGCGATGAATGGTTGAATAATAAATTGTTCCGTATCGGAGCCAGCCGCCTGGCTAATAACCTGCTTACAGATATTTATGGAAAAGCGGTGTCTTATTATTAAAACACAACAGGTATGAATCTTAAAATCAAGTTTTTATCTCTTGTAGCTCTTGCGGCGCTTTCTGTGTCTGCTCAAACAAATTCAATACCTTTTTTTATAGGTACCTATACTGGAGAGGGTAGTAAGGGTGTATACCGCAGTCACCTCGACACGATTACCGGGAAATTATCGTCTCCGGAGATTGCTGCCACTGTTGAAAATCCAAGTTATCTGGCCGTCTCAAGCGATAACCGGACGCTGTGGACAGTTAGCGAAATGGATAAAACGTACTGCTTATCAGCATTTGCAATTGATGATGCGAAGAATCTGAAGTTTATCAATAGTCAGAGCGGAGAAGGTGGTTCTAGTTGCTATATTTCAGAACTTGTGGCCGGCAAGTGGTTGGGTTCTGCCAGTTATGGAAGCGGCTTGGTGACATTTTATCCGTTGAATGCCGACGGGAGTATCGGTACCGTGTCAACTATCGATAAGCATTGGGGACGGGTGCCCCGTGCGCATAGCATTGTTCCCGATCCCAACGGCAAGTTTATCTATTCGTCCGATTTGGGAATTGATAAAATATTGGTTTATACCATACGCGAGGGACATCTTGTTCCATATACCGAGACGAACCTGCAAAATGGGGTAGGTCCCCGTCATATCGATTTCGATGCTTCTGGCCGGTGGATGGCCGTAGCAAATGAGCTTGCAAGTAGCGTGATAATTCTACAGCGTGATATGAATCAGGCATTTACTACTGTCGTTTCTCAGACTTCGATGTTGCCCCCGGATTTCAAAGAGCGGAGTTCGGCTGCCGATATCCACTTCTCACCGGACGGAAAATTTTTATACGCGTCTAATCGTGGACACAATAGCATTGTTGTCTTTGCGTTTGATAGTGCCACCGGAACTTTAACAAGACTCGGCTGGGCAACGCAGGGGATTAACCGTCCGCGAAATTTTGCGATTGACCCGACGGGTAAATTTTTGCTGGTAGCCAATCAGGATGGAAATGACATTGTTGTATTTAAACGCAATCAGCAAACGGGAATGCTTACTCCTTTGAACGAAAGAATAACTGTTTCGCGTCCGGTATGTCTCAAATTTATTCACATTAAACATTGATATCTGAAAATAAACCGTTATGATTCAGTTGCATCAAATTACAAAGAGCTTTGGATCTCTGCAAGTACTGAAGGGGGTTGATCTGAAAGTAAACAAAGGAGAAATTGTATCGATTGTGGGGCCCAGTGGAGCCGGCAAGACAACGTTGCTGCAAATTGTCGGCACGTTGGACAGACCGGATAGCGGTTCCGTTATTATAGACGATACAGACGTTTTTTCATTGAAACAAAAAGAGTTATCCCTGTTCCGGAATCAGCATATCGGTTTCGTTTTTCAGTTTCACCAACTGCTGCCCGAATTTACTTCGCTGGAAAATGTATTGCTTCCGGCATTGATTGCCAAAAAGAATTACAAAAAAGCGGAAACTGAAGCAAAAGATCTTCTTGCATTTTTAGGATTGAATGACAGGTTGTTACATAAACCCAACGAGTTATCGGGAGGTGAAAAGCAGCGCGTGGCTGTGGCCAGAGCATTGATGAACCATCCATCGGTAATTCTTGCCGACGAACCGTCGGGTAGTCTCGATTCTAAAAACAAAGAAGAGCTACATCGACTCTTTTTTGATGTCCGCGATCAATTCAACCTTACCATTGTGATTGTTACTCATGATAAAGAATTGTCTGCTCTTTCCGATCGGATTATAACCATGAAAGATGGTATGATTCTTGATGACTGATCTGCGAATGGCATTACATTTCTATTTGATGGATTGATATTCGTGCAAATTATATGCCTTAATATCAATATGATAAACGATTTGCCTATTCGCGGCATGGTTTGAAAAGCCTTTTTACATCACAACAGGCCTGTGATCTGTGCGGATACAGCTTTCCATTTATATGGCCTGAAAATTCGGAGAGATGCTCTTCAGTCGATATGAAACGACATAACGAAGAGTGAAAACAAGTAGCTTTCGTTTGCTGCTTTTCGGATACTTTTCAACAATATCAAACCTTCTTTTGAGGGGTATTTTATTTTTTTTATCTTTGCATAACACTAAAACTATCTTTTAATGTAATTGATTGATAGATTGATATTTTAGTCTTAATTTGAACGCATGACAAAAATTGCCTTTATTATAAATCCCAAATCGGGTACGGGTCGTAAAACCAAATTTCCGGATCTGATTCATAAATATTTTTCCGAAGCTCTTTTTCAGGTTGATATTCATTTTACAGAATATGCCAACGATGGCTACCTGAAGTCGAAAGAGTATGTCGCGGAAGGATATGATGCTGTGATTGCGATTGGAGGCGATGGTACAGTTAATGAAGTGGCACGCGCGGTGATGGGATCCGAGACTGCTTTGGGCATTGTTCCGTGTGGCTCGGGAAACGGATTGGCTTTGCATCTGAAAATTCCGTTGCAGGCATCGGCCGCATTGAAAAGAATCAGTAAATTACGGGTCAGTCGTATCGATGCCGGTTTGCTCAACAATCAACCATTCTTTTGCACGGCCGGAATCGGCTACGACGCATATATCGCCAACCGGTTTGCCGAAGCAGGTAAGCGCGGCCCTGTGGTGTATATGGGCGAGGTCATTTTTCAATATTTCGATTACAAGCCTCAAACCTATAAGCTTACTTTTGATGACGATCCCCCGATAGAGCGTACGGCTTTTTTAGTCACGTTTGCCAATGCTTCGCAATGGGGAAATAATGCTTCTATCGCGCCGAACGCGTCGGTTACGGATGGTTATATGGATGTGGTGGTCATGGCGGAATTTCCGATTTATGTAGCGCCCAAAATAAGCCTGCGTCTGTTCACCAAACAGCTGGATAAAACCCGGTATGTGGAGGTGTTCAAATGCAAGAAATTGGTGGTGGAACGGCCAAAACAGGATTATGTTCATTACGACGGCGAACCGGGAATAATGGGAGAGAAACTGGAAGTTCAAATAGTGCCGAAAACGCTTAAGGTTTTGGTATAATATATTAATAATTAAATATTTAGTAAATATACTCATAGAATAATGGATATCAACGAAGAGAATATCAACGAGAACATGGAATCGAAAGAAGATGAAAATATCGCGGAAGATGCGGTTGAGCCTTCGAAACATTCCGATTACCATGTCCCCGATGTGCGTAATGAACAGGTGAAGCATCATTTGTCCGGGATGTATCAGAACTGGTTTCTCGACTACGCTTCTTATGTTATTCTTGAACGTGCCGTCCCTCATATTTACGACGGATTGAAACCTGTACAACGTCGTATTTTGCACTCCATGAAACGGATGGATGATGGCCGCTACAATAAGGTTGCAAATATTGTGGGACATACCATGCAGTTTCACCCTCACGGTGATGCCTCTATCGGCGATGCATTGGTTCAGTTGGGACAAAAGGATTTACTGATTGATTGTCAGGGTAACTGGGGAAATATTCTGACGGGCGATGGTGCTGCAGCTCCCCGGTATATCGAGGCCCGTTTGTCGAAATTTGCGTTAGAAGTAGTATTTAATCCAAAGATAACAAACTGGAAATTATCGTACGACGGAAGAAATAAGGAACCGGTTGCATTGCCGGTTAAGTTTCCATTGTTGCTGGCTCAGGGGGTTGAAGGTATTGCTGTGGGGTTGAATTCCAAAATTTTACCCCATAATTTTAATGAATTATTGGATGCTTCCATTGCTTATCTGAGAAATGAACCGTTTGCGTTGTATCCCGATTTTCAGACTGGAGGTTATGTGGATGTATCCAGGTACAACGATGGAGAACGGGGTGGAAGTATCAAGGTGCGTGCCAAAATAAGTAAGCTTGATAACAAAACGCTTGTTATCAATGAAATACCTTTTGGAACAAATACCACTAAGTTAATCGATACGATACTGAAAGCCAATGATAAGGGCAAAATAAAGATTCGAAAAGTAGATGACAACACCGCTCAGCATGTTGAGATTGTTATTCACCTGCAGGCGGGGGTATCATCCGACAAAACCATAGATGCGCTTTATGCGTTTTCGGATTGCGAAAAGAGTATTTCTCCCAACTGTTGTGTAATCGAAGATAACCGGCCCCGGTTTATTACGGTAAGCGAACTCCTGCGTACCAGTGCCGACCATACGTTAGCCTTGCTGAAGGACGAACTCGGGATTCAACGGGCAGAGTTGCTGGAAGCTCTTCATTTTGCCTCTTTGGAAAAAATATTCATCGAACAACGAATTTATAAGGACAAGCAATTTGAAGATAGCAAGACTATTGACGAGGCTATAGCTCATATCGATAAACGTATTGAGCCATTTAAGGAGCTGTTTTTGAGAAAAATAACACGTGACGATATGTTGCGTTTATTTGAAATAAAGACCAAACGCTTTCTGAAGTTCAATTCTGAAAAGGCGGAAGAGGAGATTGCGTTAATCAAGAAACAAATAGAGGAGATCGATTATCATCTGGCTCATATTGTTGAATATACAACCGACTGGTTTACAATGCTGAAGGACAAGTATGGAAATAAATACCCCAGATGCAGTGAGATCAGAAGCTTTGAAACGATAGAGGCAGCGAAAGTGGTTGAAGCGAACGAAAAGCTCTATGTAAACTACGAAGAAGGATTTATCGGAACCAGTTTGAAAAAAGACGAATTTATTTGTAACTGCTCTGATATTGATGATGTTATCCTGTTTTTCAAAGATGGTAAATACAAGGTAGTGAAAGTCGCCGACAAAATTTTTGTTGGTAAAAATATTCTGTATCTTGCTATCTTTAAGCGGAATGATACACGAACTATTTACAATGCCGTGTATCGTGATGGTAGGATGGGGGCATTCTACATGAAACGCTTTGCGGTTACCGGTACTACCCGCGATAAAGAGTACGACCTGACGCAGGGAAAACCCAACTCGAAGGTGGTCTATTTCAGTGTCAATCCGAATGGAGAGGCGGAGGTGATTCGTATTGCTCTTAAGCCGAAACCTCGTTTGAAAAATTTGCTGTTAGAGAAGGATTTCAGCGATATTGCCATCAAGGGACGTCAGTCGATGGGTAATATCCTGACTAAAAATGATATACTTCGCATTACCCTGAAACAAAAAGGAGGTTCCACCTTGGGTGGGCGTAATGTTTGGTTCGATAGGGATGTGCTACGCCTGAATTATGATTCCCGTGGAGAGTTTTTGGGCGAGTTCCAGAGCGATGACCTGATCTTGGTGATTACCAGAACCGGAGAGTATTACACTACCAATTTCGATTTGACCAACCATTTTGATGCCGATACGAAAATTATAGAGAAATATGACGGAGATAAAATATGGTCGGTTGCTCTGTTTGATGCCGAGCAGAATTTCCCATACCTGAAGCGTTTCACATTAGAGCCTTCGCAGAAACGTGTGAACTTCTTAGGTGATAATCCGGCATCTACCATGCTACATATTTCCTGCGAAGTTTATCCCCGTTTTGAAGTCGTTTTTGGCGGAAAAGATGCGGAGAAGACTCCGGTTACAATTGATGTAGATGAATTTATCGGCATAAAGAGTTGCAAGGCAAAGGGTAAACGAATTTGCACCTGGGAGATCGAGGCTGTGAAAGAACTGGAACCGACCCGCTATCCGGAACCTGTTGATACGGAAGAAGCTGAATGGGAGGATGATGGAGAAACCGGAGGCGAAGACGTGGAACAACCCGCCTCAAAAGATAACGCAGAACCGCAAACTCCGTTGAAGCCTGCTCCGACCCAGTCGGTTCTGCCGCATAATGTAACCGGTAGCGATGATGATGACGACGACGAATCGTTGATAGATGAAGTCACCGGTCAGACGTCATTGTTTTAACCGGCATAATACATAAACCGAAATGGTTCAACGTACGAAAATAATTGGAATATTGTTGCTTATCCTTTTGTTGATAAGTGCAGTTTTGCTCTTCGTTTTTTTGCCGTCTACACCTCGTGATGTCGATAAAATACAAAAAAGCGGAGAGATACGGATTGCTATACGGATGAATCAGATTGATTGTATGATGCGGGGCGATACATTAGCCGGCTTCCAGTATGAATTGTCAAAAGAGTTTGCCTACAGTTGTTTGCATGTCAGGATAAAGTGGGTACGGGTATCGGATATTCCCGAGGCCATTCGTTTTCTGGAGCAGGGTAAAGTGGATTTAATTGCCCAAAATCTGACTCGCTCCACAGATGTGCTGCAACAGGTGGCTATCTCGGCACCGATTTTGATATCCAAAGCGGTGTTGGTGCAGCGCAAAGCATCTGAAATTGCGGATGATACTACATTTGTGAAGAACCAACTGGCTTTGGGCAAAAAGCAGCTCTGTATCGTCAGAGGATCTTCCTATGCACAGCGGATACAGCATCTGGCAGAGGAGATTAGCGATACGATTTATGTGAGTGAAATGAAGGTGCACGATGCCGAAGAGCTCATACTTTTGATTGCAAGAGGTAGTGTTCGCTACGGCGTGTGCGATGAGAAAATTGCTAACTATTTTGTAAAACGCTTTCCGGGAATCGATGTCAGTGTCGACATCGGATTTCCTCAGTTACAGGGTTGGGGAATCAATAAACATTCTCCCGGTCTGGCAAAGGCGGTGAACAGTTGGTTGGAAAAATTTACGAAGACGGATCGGGTCAATCTTTTATATGCCAAATATTACAACTGATTGCTTGATAGGGTATCGTTCAGCGCTTTTTGATAGGCGGTAACGGTCCATTCGAATTGTTGCTCGGGAGTAAGGTCGCTATTATCAAGCAATACAGAGCCTTTGGCCTGCCGCAAGGGACTTTCCGCCCGGTTTGTATCTCTTTCGTCCCGTTCGATTACATTGGCCAATACATCGTCGTAATCAACATCCAGTCCTTTATTTATTAATTCTTTGTAGCGCCTTTCAGCCCTGATCGCGGGTCTGGCAGTCACAAAGATTTTTAATTCGGCATCGGGAAATACTACGGTTCCGATATCGCGTCCATCCATCACTACACCTTTATGTTTCCCCATTTGTTGTTGCAAACGAACCATTGTTTGTCGGACAAATTTAAGGGTGCTTACTTTACTGGCGGCGTTTGCAGCTTCCAAAGAGCGTATTTCACTTTCCACGTTTTTGCCGTTCATATAGGTATCGGCACCTCCCGTGGCATTGGGCCTGAATTCAATCTGAATAGACTCTATTTTGGCTTTTAATGCCGGTTCGTCAATCACGCCATCCTTGATGAGTCCGTTTTGGATGCAGTACAATGCAACCGCCCGATACATGGCGCCACTATCGATGTATGTATATCCTATTTTTTTTGCTAATCCTTTGGCTATGGTGCTTTTGCCACATGAAGAGTGTCCGTCTATGGCAATATTTATTTTTGTGTTCGACATCATAAGTTATTTCAATATAGTGTTTTGCTCATCACAAAATAGGTGATTGAATTCAGCTTGAAGAAGTTGCTTTATTTTGGAAATGGAGTAGGGTGCTCCCAATTCATTTTGGACAGAGGTGACTCCCTTATCGACAAATCCGCAGGGATTGATATACGAAAAATAGTTCAGGTCGGTGTTTACGTTCAATGCAAAACCATGCATGGTTACAAAGTGGCTGCTGCGCACGCCGATTGCGCATATTTTTCTGCATTTTGCAGGTATGGCTGTGTCCAACCATACTCCGGTGGCACCTTCCATCCGTTCGGTACGAATACCGATCTGCTGCAGGGTATTGATTACGGCCTCTTCCATCTTGAAAATGTACTGTTTGAGCCCGAGGTCGAAATTGGCCAGATCGAAAATCGGATAGCCCACAATTTGTCCCGGGCCATGGTAGGTAATATCGCCGCCACGATTTGTTTCAACGTACTGCGCGTGAACCGATCGTAGTTGTAAGTTGCCAATTAATAAGTTGTTGGCCGAACCGTTTTTACCGAGTGTGAAAACATGTGGATGTTCGCAGAAGACCAGATAATTATTCGTTTCCGCGTTATTTAGTTTTGATTGGATGGTCTGTTGAAACAGTTCTTCCTGTTTTTGCCAGGCCTCATGGTATTCAATCATGCCCCAGTCAACCGGTGTAATGGTTTTATTCATGTGATGGGTTTATTTTTCAAATTCAACCTGCTCTATTTTTTTCATCAATCGCATTATTTTAGCCTGCCTTTTCAATAAATAAGGGGATGGATGCGACGGATCGAATTTACGGGGATTGGGCAGTGACACAGCAATTAAAACAGCCTGCGACCTCTTTAGTTCCGAGGCATGACAGTGAAAATAGGTCTTTGCCGCAGCTTCGACACCGTAAATACCATCTCCGGTTTCAATTACATTGAGATAAACCTCCATAATGCGTTCTTTGCTCCAAATGGCTTCGATCAGAAGCGTAAAATAGGCTTCGAACGCTTTACGAACATACGACCGATCGGGAAAAAGAAATACATTTTTGGCGGTTTGTTGCGAAATTGTACTTCCGCCTCTTATTTTCTTGCTTTTAGCATTGTGTCTCAGCGCATTTTCAATAGCTTTCTCATCGAATCCGAAATGTTCCATAAACAGGTTGTCTTCGGATGCAACAACGGCCTGAATCATGTTGTGAGATATTTGATCGATAGGAACCCATTTTTTCTCCATTTTAACAGGCTTACCATCAAATACCTGCTCGAAGCTACGGATTATCATCAATGGAGTGATGGTGACCGGCACAAAGCGTAATATCACGACAGAGAGTATGCTGAGCAGGAACCCAGCCAGAATAGCAATTCCAATGTAGCGGAAGATTTTTTTTACCATAACCAGAACTTATCAATAAGCGCTACAAAGATAATTATTTTCATCTGTTTGGCCTTGGAATGGCCATTGGTGAATGCGGTATGTTTTCGCTATCTTTGCATCCATTTCTTAGAATAAAGCAAATGAAATTTATAAGCGAAAGCATTTTAAAATACAAAGGGTGGAAATTGGTGAATGACATAGATTTACCGGATAAGTGTGTGATCTGTATTGCTCCTCATACCAGCAATTGGGACTTCTTCTGGGGTAATATTTTTCGGCATTTGTTACACCTTCGCATCAATTTTCTAATGAAAAAGGAGTGGTTTAATTTCCCTTTAGGAAATATAATGCGTGTATTGGGTGGTATCGCGGTAGATCGATCTCAAAAAGCGTCATTAACCGATTCGTTGGCCGAGATTTTCAGCCACCGTACCTTATTTCGTCTGGTGGTTGCTCCCGAAGGAACCCGTCAACTGAATACGGAATGGAAAAAAGGGTTTTACTTTATTGCCCTCAAGGCACAGGTTCCTATCGTATTGGCTTTTATCGATTACAATAAAAAAGAGATGGGTTTTGGTAAATTGTTTGTGCCAACCGGTGATTTAGATAGTGATATGATGGAAATAATGGCTTTTTATAAGGATAAAACGGGTAAGTTTCCGGAGAGATTTCATGTATAGTTTCTGCTAATTATAAACTGAATTCAAGTGAAGATATCTTCTGCTGATTTTGTGGTGAGCAATAGCGATGTTAGTAAATGCCCCGACAGTAAATTGCCTGAGTATGCCTTTATCGGTCGCTCTAATGTGGGTAAATCTTCGCTGATAAACATGCTTGTGAATAAAAAAGGGCTGGCAATGACCTCAAGTAAACCGGGGAAAACGTTATTGATTAATCACTTCATAATCAATAGCGAATGGCATCTTGTCGATTTACCCGGATATGGATTCGCACAGGCAGGAAAGGCTAATCGGGAACGTTTGAGAAAAATGATTGAAAGCTACATTCTGATGCGGAATCAGCTAACCAATCTGTTCCTTTTGATCGATTCGCGTCATGCTCCGCAAAAGATAGACCTGGAATTTATCGAATGGTTGGGAATGAATGGGATTCCTTTTTCTATCGTTTTTACGAAAGCCGATAAATTATCCGGCAGCCGGTTGAACGAGAATATTCAGGCCTACAAAGAGAAGCTGAATGAAGAGTGGGAAGAGCTTCCCCCGGTCTTCGTTACCTCTTCGTCAACGGCAAAAGGCAAGGACGAAATTTTGGATTATATCGATAGCATTAATTCGCGACCTAAAGAATAATAGGTTATTGGGTAAATAGTGTCCGGTTCAGGATAGAACGCCCAAGCGTAATTTCATCGGCATATTCCAGTTCATTGCCAATAGAAACTCCTCTTGCAATGGTAGATATTACCACATTGCTTTGACTCAACTTTCTGTATATGTAATAGTTAGTCGTGTCACCTTCCATGGTGGGGCTGAGAGCCAGAATAACCTCTTTAATCTCCTCTGTCGTTACCCGGCTTACCAAACTCTCGATGTCCAGATCGCTTGGACCGATACCATCCATTGGCGATATAATGCCACCCAATACATGATATAACCCTCTGTATTGCTGCGTATTTTCAATCGACATCACATCCTTTATGTTTTCCACCACACACAATGTTTTGCTGTCTCGTGTTTTGTCTCCGCATATCAGGCATACCTCCGAGTCGGAGATGTTGTGGCACATTTTACAGTAGCGAATTTCGTTTTTTAGTGTAATTAATGTATTGCCAAAGTGCTCTACATCAGATTTATCCTGACGGAGTAGGTGCAAAACCAATCGTAAAGCCGTTTTGTTGCCAATACCGGGTAGTTTTGCAAATTCGTTGACTGCGTCTTCCAAAACGGCGGAAGGATAGTGTAGAATATTCATGTTTTCAATTTAATTCTTAGACGATTGAAGCCCGTATGCAATTTCGGTGATGATTCCCTTTTGAACGTAAATAGGTCGCGATGCTTTCCGGATGGTGGGACGGTAATAGCCGAATACTATAGCCGTCAGTATTACTAAAATACCACATGTCAAGTAGACGGTGGATAACCCGAATTTATCTGCTGCATATCCCTGCAGGAGATTGCCAATCGGCGTAAATCCCAAAAATGCCATGGTGTAGTAACTCATCACGCGTCCCCGTTTGTCATCGTCCGTTAAGCTCTGTATCAGTGTATTGCACGATGCCAGACACGCGATATATGAAAATCCGATGAAGAAACAGATAATCATCAATAGCCATACGGTGTGAGTCAGCGAGAAAGCGATAAGCGACATACCCTGAATAGCACAGGCAAACATGACAATTTTTGCCAAACCCAAAACGCTTTTGCGTGCCGCTAAATAGAGCGTGGAAACCAACGATCCGATGCCGGTGGCAGCAATAAAATAGCCATATAAATCACTGCCTCCATGCAACTCCGACTTAACAAAGGCTGGTAGCATCATCGGAAAAGGAAAAGATAAGATGGCCAATACAACAATGAAAATCAATATGCTACGGATTGGTAAAAAGCCAATGCTGTATGTGAATCCCTCTTTCAACTCATTCCATATGTTGCCGTTAGTGCGGGGTTGCAAAGTCTTACTGATGTTGATTTGCTTTAATGCGAATATAACTCCGATAAAACTTACGCCATTGATTAAGAAACAAATGCCTTCACCAACTATTGCTATCAATATTCCACCGATAGTTGGGCCTATTAGTTTAGTGCAGTTGAATGTCGCCGAATTGAGCGCAATGGCATTTCCTAACACTTTTGTCGGCACTAATTTGGTATAAAATGCCTGCCTCACCGGAGCGTCCAATGAATTGATCAGCCCCAGAAAAATACTAAGTATAATGATATGATATACCTGTATCGTATTCGTTAATACCAGGACTGCCATCAGTAAGGCCTGTATCATAGACAGGGCTTGTGTCAGTATCAGTATTTTCTTTCTGTCGAAGCGATCATTTACCACACCCATTAACGGTGAAACAAACAGGCTCGGTATTTGAGTCAGGAAAGCGACAGTTGCCAGGAGTATAATCGAACCAGTCAACCGGTATATCAACCAACTCATGGCCACTTGTTGCATCGATGTTCCTGTCAGCGAAATAATTTGCCCGTAAAAGTAGAGCTTGTAATTTTTGTATCGTAGGGATTCGAATATGGAGGTTAGCGCCGATTTGTTGTTCGGTACCAGCTCGAACAGCCACTCTTTTGTCTTGTATAATCGTTTAGTCATTGTTCGGAAACGATTCGTAATATTGAAACAGACTGATAAAAAAGGCCGTCATTTTACTGACGGCCTTAGATTCATTTTAATGATATTCTTTGCTTTTTGTCGTTTGCGATGGAATAAGATTTCCATGGTTCTGACCGGAGCCGGAAGGGCAGACAAACAATGTCGATGCCGGTTCTATTCCTGCTCTCATCAAAAGGAATAAAAAATTACTCAAAAGCACCCATTTTCAGCATATTGACTTCATTCTGGCTAAGGAAACGCCATTTGCCGCGTGGAAGGTTTTTCTTGGTCAATCCGGCAAAGAAAACCCGATCCAAACGTTTTACGCGATAACCCAGATGGTCGAAAATACGTCGTACGATTCGGTTTCGTCCTGAGTGAATCTCTACGCCAACTTGTTGTCTGTCATCCTCCAGAACGTAATGAACTTCATCAGCATGAATTTCACCATCTTCCAGTTCGATGCCACTGACAATTTGTTCCATATCGGCTTTTGTCAATGGTTTGTCAAGATAGACATGGTAGATTTTCTTTTTGTTATATTTCGGATGGGTCAGTTTCGATGCCAAATCGCCATCGTTGGTAAGTAACAACACACCGGTGGTACTTCTATCCAGACGTCCTACCGGATAAATGCGTTCGCGACAGGCATTCCGAACCAAGTCGAGCACGGTGTTTCTCTCTTTGGGATCATCCACTGTAGTTACGAAGTCTTTCGGTTTGTTGAGAAGAATGTAGATCTTACGCTCGGTCTGCACCGTTTGGTCATGAAACATGACTTTATCGGTAGGAAGCACCTTTACGCCAAGTTCCTGAACTACTTGTCCGTTTACGCTTACCACTCCGGCCTGAATATATTCGTCTGCTTCACGGCGTGAGCAAATTCCGGCGTTAGCCAGAAACTTATTCAAACGGATAGGTTCATTCGGGTCGATAGCCGGCTGTTCGTACATTTTCCCCTGCGAAAAATTACTTTGGCGTGAGTTGTTATAGCCGCCGCCCGGTCGTGAACCATAACCACCGCCCCGGTTATTGTTGTAAGGACGATTGGAATAAGGTCTGCGATCTCCGCCACCATCCCGACCATACGAATTACGTTGGAATGAGTCCCCACCTTCTCTGTATGGACGGCGCTGGAAATCATTTCCATTTCCATCTCTATTGTATTGAGGACGAGACTGATAAGAGTTTCCCTCTCTGTTATAACTCCGGTTGTACGATTGCTGTTGTCCTCCTTCGCTATCCTGATTATACGGCCGTCTGTTGTTGTTGTTATAGTCTCGGTTATAGGGACGATCTGAAGTTGGTCTGTTGCTGTAGTTGCGATTATATCCTCCGCCGTTATTATCCCGATTGTAAGAGGGTCGTTGCTGTTGATAGCCTCCACCATCCTGATTATTGTAATTCCGGTTATACGGGCGTTGTTGATCATTATCCCGGGGTCTGTCATAACGGGGTCTATCAAAATTTGAAGATGATACGGGTCCGTTAGCAGAGGGTCTTGAAATCCGGGGGCGTGTATGCCCCTCTTTTTTGTTACCATCACGGCTGGCATTATCGCCCGAATTGTAATCGGGTCGCTGCCTGTTTTCGTCTCTAAAATCCATTGTTAGAAATAATTAATGTAAATAAATAAAGCTACACTTTTGTTTCGGCTACGCAAATATGCCACATACTTGCCATAGCCTTAATATAATGTTTGATGTGATTGTTTTTTTACAGGCTCTCGTCTATCAGTTTGATTTTCTTTTCGATTAAATTGCGTTCTTCTTTTAATTTCTCGATTTTATTTTCCAGTTCCTGCACAATCAAATCAGATTTTTTTGATTTGGCGGAAATGAAGCCCATATTGTTTTCATAAGTCGAGATCTCAACTTTCAGATTATCGTAGATACGCAGTAATTTTTCCCGTTCACGGTAAAGTTGATTGGGGTGCTCTCCCTCTGCAATTTTTTCAAGATTATCCTTGAAAGAGATCAGCTTTCTGTTTATTGCATCGATATTTAAGGCATCCATCTGTTTATTCACAGCATCTTTGAATGCTTTGAAAATTTTATCTTTTTCCTTAAAAGGAACGTGTCCGATCGTGTTCCATTTGCCAATAAGTTCTTTCAACTCTGCCAACGATTCCTGAACGTTCTCTTTTTTTACGAAAGTATCGATGCTCTCGATCAGCTCTTTTTTCAATGAAAGATTTGTATGCTCTTCTGTTTTCTTCGACGAAAACAGCTGCTCTTTTTGTTCAAAGAAATAATCACATGCCGATACAAAGCGTTTCCAGAGCATGTCGGAATATTTTTTTTGTACCGGTCCGATTGTTTTCCACTCTTTCTGAATGTCAATCATGATTTGGGTGGTAGTTTTCCAATCGGTACTATCTTTCAATGATTCTGCTTTTTCGCACAACGCTTTTTTCTTTTCGCAGTTGACATCAAGTTCTGCCTTGGTGGCTTTCATAAACTCACTTTTCTTGCGGAAGAACTGATCGCAGGCGGTACGAAAGCGTTCGTATATTTTTATGTTTTCTTTACGCGGAGCAAAACCAATGGTTTTCCATTGTTGCTGAAGACCAATTATTTCGGTGGTTTTTGCTTCCCACTCTTTGTATGTTTTGAGTGTTGTCAGATCGATGGCTTCAACCTGTTCGCAAAGAGTAGTTTTGGCTCCCAGATTGACCTCTTCCTGAGCTTTTAGTGCCGCAAAAAATTCCTGATGTTTTTTGTTGATGACTGTAGATGCATTTTTGAAACGATTCCACAGCTCTTCTCTCAATTCGCGTGCAACAGGACCGGTCTCTCTCCACTCTTCATGAAGTTTTTGCAGCAGGCGCGAAGCGGCTACAACATCTTTTTCTTCAGTCAATTTTTCAGCCGATTCGCACAGGTTATTTTTTTGTTCCAGATTCTTCTTAAAATCATAATCACGCATTTCATTATTGATTTTTATCAAATCATAGAAACGCTCCATGTATAAATTGTAGGTTTTCCACAATTCATTCACTTTAATCTGAGGAATTTGACCGATTGCTCTCCACTCTTGTTGCAGTTTACGAAAAAGAGAGAGTGATTCGCCCAAATCTCCGGATTCGGCAATTGCCTTCAATTGATCCAGAATAGCTATCTTTTTTGCAAGATTCTCTTCTTTCTCTTTTTCAATTGCATCAAAATGAGAAGCCTTCTCTTCTCTGTATTTTTGAAGCAGCTCTTTAAGAATGGTTTCGTTTTCATCTACCTTAGGCTCGAAATCAGCTTCTTCGCCGCCGTTTTCAATAAAAGTTTTCTTTTCAGCTTCCAAATCGGCTTTATGTTTTTTGTAAAACAGTTGCCTGATTGCATCAACCTCATCCTTTTCGATTTCAGCGACGGCCTTATTCATGATTTCTTTTAGCTTCTCAATCAATTCCGTTTGGGAGAGCGTTGCATAAGAATCAAGAAAATTGTTAGCTTTCGTACTATTATCCTGTTCTTGCTCTACTATTACATTAGCAGTTTCTTGTAGAGTAATTGATTCTGTTTGACCAGCTTCATTTTCCGGGAGTTGATCTTTGTTGTCATCCATTAAGTCCATGCGCTTGTGAGGTTATGAGTGTTTTGGGGGTCTTGTGAATTTTGTATCAATGCGCAAAATTCACTTATTCATATAAATGCAAAAGTAGTTACTTTTTTTGTGATTGCAAACAAAATGACCTAATTATCTGAGGTTCTAAAATCTTCCGTGACATGTTTCCTGCGTCGTTGATCTATTATTTATTTTTTAATTTGTTACGTTTTGGTACAATCTTTCTATCTTTGCAATTATTCTTTTTATAAACGTATAACGATTACTATCTTAAGCGGATAGTGCTCTAATTTCTTAATTTGTTCGTAAATGAAAACTATTTTGATAACCGGAGGAGCCGGTTTTATCGGATCTCATGTGGTTCGGTTATTTGTGAATAAGTATCCGGAGTATCATATCGTCAATCTGGATGCATTGACTTATGCCGGAAATCTTGAAAATCTTGTTGATGTTTCAGACCGACCTAATTATACCTTTGTTAAAATAGATATTACAGATACAGAAGCAATTCAGCAATTGTTTCAGCAATACGATTTTCATGGCGTCATTCATTTGGCTGCCGAATCGCATGTGGACAGATCGATTACAGATCCGTTTTCATTTATTCGCACCAATATTTTGGGTACAGTCAACTTAATTCATGTGGCTAAAGAGGCATGGAAAGGAGACATGGAGGGGCGTCGGTTTTATCATATTTCAACCGACGAAGTATATGGTTCTCTTGGTAAAATAGGGATGTTCGTAGAGACTACTTCGTACGATCCGAGAAGCCCATATTCTTCATCCAAAGCGAGTTCCGATCATTTGGTACGGGCATACCACCATACATACGGATTGCCGGTTGTGGTTTCGAACTGCTCCAACAATTATGGCTCTCATCAGTTCCCCGAGAAGTTAATTCCACTCTCGATCAATAATATCAAACACAATAAACCCATTCCCATTTATGGCAAAGGCGAAAATATTCGCGACTGGTTATTTGTAGAAGACCATGCTACGGCAATTGATACTATTTTCCATCACGGGAAAAATGGAGAGACCTATAACATCGGTGGTATTAACGAGTGGACTAATATCGATTTGATTCGTCTGTTGTGTAAAATCATGGATAAAAAGCTGGGCCGTTCGGAAGGTGAATCGGCAAAACTGATTACGTTTGTTACCGATCGGGCCGGACATGATTTGCGTTATGCTATCGACTCTTCCAAATTGCAAAGAGAACTGGGATGGCATCCTTCACTTCAGTTTGAGGAAGGCCTGGAGAAAACGGTAGATTGGTATTTGGCAAATGAAGCCTGGATGGTGAATATTACAAGCGGTGAATACCAAAAATATTATGCCAAACAGTACGAAAACAGATAAATGATTTATATAAACCTGGAATCGGAGTCGTATTTGTCTGATTTCAGGTTTATTACTTCTTGTAATGCTACATTGTTTCTGAATATTTATGTCTGCAGCAAAAAAAATATCCTATACAGAGTCTTTGGTTGAGTTGGATGAGATTCTCAAAAAACTCGATAATACGGAGATGCCTTTGGAAGAGTTGTCGCCATTGGTGAAACGTGCATCGTTGATTATACAACGGTGCAAACAGCAACTGTTTGAGGTTGATACCGAGATTCAGCAAATGCTCGATGAACTGGAGTAAATTGGTCAGGCTAATAATGCCATCATTTTCGGCAGAAAGATTATTACTCCCACAACGACAGACATCATTGCTAAAACAAGTACTGCACCTGCTGCGATGTCTTTTACCATTCCGGCTTTTTCGTTCCATTCGGGAGAGACCAGGTCCACCAAAGTCTCTATAGCACTGTTTGTTATCTCAGCAGCAATAACTATTCCTATACATAAAACGACGCAAACCCATTCAAAAGCACTGATCGACAACAGAATGCTTAACGCAATTGCGAGTATGGCAATACAGGTATGTATTTTTATATTGACTTGCCCTTTCGAGTAAGCCGTCGCTATTCCTCTCAAGGCATATCCGAAACTTCGGATTAAGCGGCTTATGGAGAATCCCCTTTGATCCATCTTAGTGATTAAAGAATGTTGCGATGTTGGTAGCAAACAGTTTTACTGCAATTGCCAACAAAATTACTCCAAAAAATTTCCGGAGAATATAGATACCGCCTTTGCCGATTAATTTTTCAATTTTATCGGTTAAGCGGAGCACTAAATAGACAAACGCCATATTTAGTAACAGTGCAATTATTATATTAATTGTTTGATATTCAGCACGAAGGGAGAGTAGGGAGGTGAATGATCCCGGACCGGCAATGAGAGGGAATGCGAGGGGAACAATGGATGCGGTTTGCGCCGGCCCATCCATTTTAAATATTTCGATACCCAGCGTCATTTCCATTGCCATGATGAAAATGACAAACGATCCGGCTACTGCAAATGATTTTACATCCACACCAAACATGCTCAATACAATATCTCCGGCATACAGAAATCCGAGCATTACAGCAAAAGATGCACCGACAACCATTAACGGATTTATCTTTTGTTTTTGTTTAATACTTAAAACTATAGGGATAGAACCAAGTACATCAATAATAGCAAAAAGTACGACAAAAGCACTTGTTATTTCTAATAAATTGATGTTCATAATAATTAAGTTGATAGTATTTAGTCACTTGTAAAGTTTTGCAAAATTTGCAAAACTTTACAAAGGTACAAAATATTTATGAATTTTCAATCGCTATTTATACGGCTGGTAGTTGTTCTCGCTTTTCAAGCAGAACCACATTTTCTACGTGATGTGTGTGTGGAAACATATCAACCGGTTGCACTTTCGTCACTTTGTATTGCTCGTTGAGTAGGCTTAAATCTCTGGCCTGGGTGGCAGGATTACAACTAACATATACAATTTTGTGTGGTGAAGCAAAGAGCATAGCATCAATTACATCGGTATGCATTCCGGCACGCGGAGGGTCGGTAATGATTACATCCGGATGTCCATGCTCGTTTATAAAATCTTCATTCAGAATATTTTTCATATCTCCGGCATAGAAGATCGTATTATCGATCCGGTTCAAATCCGAATTGATTTTTGCATCTTCAATAGCTTCCGGCACATATTCGATTCCGATTACCTGCTTTGCCTGACCGGCAACAAAATTGGCAATTGTACCCGTTCCTGTGTAGAGGTCATACACCAGCTCAGTGCCCGATAACCGGGCAAAGTTCCGGACAACTTTGTACAACTCGTAAGCTTGTTTTGAGTTGGTTTGGTAGAAAGATTTCGGTCCGATTTTGAACTTCAAGCCTTCCATTTGCTCAAAAATATAATCGTTTCCGTGGAACAGAACAACCTCCTGATCTGTGATGGTATCATTCGCCTTTTCATTGATTATATACACCAGCGACGATATTTGAGGAAAAAGCGACAGGAGATGATTCAACAACCTTTCGCGTTCGTCCTTCAACTCTTTGAAGAATACCATAATGAGCATCAGTTCCCCGGTGGTAGAGGTGCGAATAATCATGTTGCGAAGAAACCCATCCCTGTTTCGCAAGTCAAAAAATGGCAGATTATTAGCTGTTGCATAGTCTCTTACGGCCAAACGTATTTGGTTGGATATATCATCCTGCAACCAACACTTTTTTATGTCCAAAACTTTATCGAAAAGCGTTGGAATATGAAATCCCAATGCATTCATATCGTCAAACTGAGTACCTGATTTGATCTCCTCTTCGGTCATCCAGCGCTTGTTTGAAAAGGTAAATTCAAGTTTATTCCGGTAGTGTGTCGTTTGTGCAGAACCAAGAATAGGTGATGTTTCTGGTAGTTCGATTTTGCCTATCCGGGTCAGATTATCGGTAACCTGCTGTTGTTTGTATTTTAATTGCGACGGATAATTCAGATGCTGCCATTTACAGCCACCACAGACCCCAAAGTGTTCACATATGGGATTTACCCTCTCTTCGGAATAAGTATGGATATTAATCGCTTTTCCTTCGGCATAACTGTTTTTTTTACGTGTCAGTTGAACATCGATAATGTCACCGGGAGCAACGTAAGGAATGAAAATAACCATATCATTGTTTTTGGCAATTGCTTTGCCTTCGGCAGCTACATCCGAAACAACGATATTTTCAAGAATGGGTAATGGTTTTTTTGTTCGTTTCACAATATAAAAATTTGAATGCAAAAGTAGAGTTTTATCATCTCCACTCCAAACGGAAAATAGGATTTTAATGAATGTAGAATCGAAAAATATTAGGGTAGGATTGATCGAAAAAAAAATATTGAATTCTCAGACGCTAAAAATAAGACATTATGATATGTTTGATATTGTCATGTAATGTGTTATCCGAGGTATGCTCTTATTGATCCGGTGGAGCCATCTACGGAATAAATTAAAATAGATCTGTTTTGTGATCGCCTCAACATAATCAGGGCATAGAAGGACCCTTATTTTACATATGTATTTTACAAATGAAAACAAACAATCAAATTACATTTGTATTGTGGCGTGGTTTTATTATATAAATGTAAATAGAATCATTATTTCTGTGAGTGTTTACAATCGTAAAATCCTTCCTTTTTACAATTTTGATAACTGCTATATTATGCATGTTATATTCCATATTATTAGTTATATATGATAAATATTTGATGTTTACATTGAATTAAAAGAGAGGGTTATCCCCATATTGCGCCTAATCAGCTTGTATTTGAATATAATTGTTATCTAATTGTTTGTTTGTTAGTATATAATAGAGACTATATAAACAATTAATTCATTTATTGAATGAGAATAAAATTGCGGTAAAGCTCTATTCTGTAATTATTTATTTTAGTGTTATAATAATCCCCGTTATTTTACAAATGTATTGTACATGCAGGTATTAATACATTTGTATTGTGTTGTAAATGTAAAGATTATTGTTTACATTTGTAGCGTAGTAAATCAGGCCTAAAGATGTCGGTTTTACAATTAGATTGGTAAAATTCGGTTTGTAAACATTGTTCTATGAAAGATCGTATTTCGAAACTTATGGAACTGGAGCTAATATCTCCTACCCGCTTTGCGCTGATGATAGGAACTCAGCCTTCAGTGGTGTCGCATATTCTGAATGGGCGTAACAAACCCAGTCTGGAAGTTGTGCAGAAAATTCTAAACGCTTTCCCGACAATCAATCCAGACTGGCTTATTTTTGGCGCTGGATCGATGTACCGCGAAGAATTGCCTTCTCGTCAGGCTTCATTATTCGATATTAAGCCGGAAATATCAAGTAATTCTGTTAGTTACGAGCCAAAAACAGAGGAAAAAAACTATCAGGAGAAAGAGATGAAACAGGTGGAAGTAGTCAGGTCTCCGGAAATAAAAGAGGTTGTGAAAGAAAAAACGGTCAAAAAGATTACGGTATATTATTCGGATATGACATTTGAAGAATTTCTTCCCAATTCTTCCAAAGAGTGATGTAGAAGTTACTGACAACTATTGTGATTTAAGAGATAACTGCGTAATTTTGCAGTCAAATTAATGACACAATGAAAAAATGCTCGTTAGACATGGTTGTTTCCGCGAATATTTCGTTGGGAGGCAGCCATTTTTTATTGAAATTTACCCAGGCGGAGCCATTACCCGAGATGTTACCCGGGCAATTTGTGCAGGTACGGATCGATAATGCACCGAGTGTATTCCTTCGGAGGCCTATATCTGTTAATTATGTAGACAGAGTCAACAACGAGCTTTGGCTTTTGGTTCAAAAAGTAGGAGATGGTACCCGAAAAATGGCTGAATATCAGGTTGGCGACATTGTCAATATGCTTCTCCCTCTTGGCAACTCCTTTTCAATGCCTAAAGGGAGCCAATCACGCTTGCTGTTAGTGGGTGGTGGTGTCGGTATTGCTCCTTTATTATTTATGGGTTCTAAGCTAAAGCAAGAGGGCTTTGTGCCGATGTTCCTGCTGGGAGCCCGGTCGGCAGCCGGATTGATGCAACTGGATGAGTTCGAAAAGCTGGGAGAGGTTTATATTACGACCGAAGATGGGTCTGCTGGTGAGAAAGGCTTTGTAACCCAACACTCGATATTACAAGAGCAAATAGATACGATCTATACTTGTGGCCCGACCCCTATGATGCAGGCGGTAGCCCGCTTTGCACAGTCGAAATCGATAGATTGCGAGGTCTCTCTTGAAAACAAAATGGCTTGCGGCATCGGTGCCTGCTTGTGTTGTGTTACACAAACGCAAACCGGTCATAAGTGCGTGTGCACCGATGGACCAGTATTCAACTCAAAAGAACTATCATGGCAGATTTAAGCGTAAAAATAGGTGCAGTAGAGTTTAAAAATCCCGTTACTACGGCCTCAGGAACTTTTGGCTTTGGCGAAGAGTATGTCGATTTTATGGATCTTGGCCGAATAGGCGGAATTTTCACCAAGGGAACGACTATTCTTCATCGGGAAGGGAATGCTTATCCGCGAATGGCCGAAACTCCTTCGGGTATGTTAAATGCTGTAGGACTGCAGAATAAAGGGGTTGACTACTTCATTTCCTCTATTTATCCACATATTAAAGGATATGATACCAATATTATGGTCAATGTTTCGGGATCGACTATTGAGGACTACGTAGCCACTGCGGAAAAGATAGATTCTCTTGACAAAATACCGGCTATTGAGCTGAATATATCGTGTCCGAATGTGAAACAAGGTGGAATGACATTTGGTGTGAGTTGTTCGGGAGCTGCAGAGGTGGTCAAAGCGGTTCGTAAGGCCTATTCCAAAACATTGATTGTTAAATTATCTCCGAATGTAACCGATATTGCCTCTATAGCCAAGGCTGTGGAGGATGAAGGAGCCGACTCCGTTTCGTTGATAAATACGCTTTTGGGCATGGCCATTGACGCCGAAACGAGAAAACCATTGCTCTCGACCGTTACCGGAGGCCTGTCCGGGCCTTGTGTGAAGCCTGTGGCACTGCGTATGGTATGGCAGGTTGCAAAAGCCGTTAAAATCCCTGTTATAGGATTAGGGGGTATTATGAATGCTACCGATGCAATCGAATTCTTCCTGGCTGGCGCTACCGCGATACAAATCGGCACCGCCAACTTTATCGATCCGGCAGTAAGCGTCAAAGTTGTGGATGGAATCAATCAATACCTCGATCAGCACGGATATTCATCCATATACGACATTATTGGTGCATTAGACATCTAAACCAGAGGAATAAAGCCGGTATATCTTTCTGATTATGCTGTTATAGCGCTTGTGTATGTTTGTTATGTATAAATTGCATATAATAAACATAATACAAGTGACGAATTATGGTAATTGAACCGCAAAAGCATTATCTTCGCGGGTGATATGATGGTATGTATTGCACTTTAATGCAGTGGTATTCGGATCGAACCCGAAAGCCTGCATTTTATTTGTTGGCGAACGTCTTTATGCGCCTGTAGTCTACAAAAGCGTATGAATAAGGACACTTTTCGCCCGGAAGCAGCTCTTCTCTTTTAATTTCGATCCATTGATTTTTATAATCTACCTGAGGAAAAAACGTATCACCTTCGAGTTCGGCGTGAATATGGGTCAGGTAGAGCCGATCGGCCAGCGGTAAAGCTTGATGATAGAGTGTGCCTCCTCCTATAATAAATACTTCATCTTCATTTTCACACCTTTCCAGTGCCTTTTCCAGCGAATCGACCACAATACAATTTTCAATTTCCGGTGTAGATCGGCTCAGAACTATATTTGTACGATTGGGTAAGGCACCCTTGGGAAGAGACAAAAACGTCCGGTGCCCCATGATGACGATATGATGCAGGGTCAGTTCTTTGAATCGTGTGAGGTCGCCCGGAAGGTGGCACAGCAATCCGTTGTCTTTGCCGATAGCATTATTTGATGCTACAGCTGCTATAATCGATATGTGAGGCATAGGTAGTATGAAAAATGAAATGCAAAAGTACATAAAAAGTTTCCTAAAAATATGGAAGAGGTGATTCTTTCTTTCAATGGAATTCGTGTTTTTGGTATCAAAAATCGGAGAATTTTACAAAATGTATATTTTTGATAAATAATAAATGGTGAACCTGATTGTTTTGAGTCCGTTTTTATCAGTATTGCGCACATAAGTTAGTCTATCATGAATAATCCACATATTGTCAGGAATGTAATAATCTGCAAGGAAATTTAGCTTATTTTTTGAATTTTGACGCGTAAATAGTATTTTTTCTTACTATTTTAAGCGGATAAAATGCTAAATTTGCGAGTAATTATTAACACATCATTATCCAATACGACACATGGCAAAATTAACGAGAGAAGATGCCTTGAATTATCATAAACAAGGCAAACCGGGTAAAATTGAAGTAGTTCCCACCAAACCTTATAGTACGCAAACAGATCTATCTCTGGCTTATTCACCGGGTGTGGCCGAGCCATGTCTTGAAATAGAGAAAGATCCTGATACTGCGTATGACTACACGGCAAAAGGCAATCTGGTGGCTGTGATTTCCAACGGTACGGCAGTTCTGGGATTAGGCGATATCGGAGCATTGGCAGGCAAACCTGTGATGGAAGGTAAGGGCCTTTTATTCAAAATTTTTGCCGGAATAGATGTTTTTGACATCGAGGTAAATGAAAAAGATCCTGAAAAATTTATTCAGGCTGTAAAAGCTATTTCTCCGACCTTTGGAGGCATCAACCTCGAAGATATTAAAGCTCCCGAGTGTTTTGAAATTGAAACACGCTTGAGGGAAGAGCTAGATATCCCGATAATGCACGACGATCAGCACGGGACGGCCATTATATCGGCTGCCGGATTGATCAATGCTCTCGAAATAGTAGGTAAAAAAATCGATGAAATCAAAATTGTAGTAAATGGAGCTGGTGCTGCCGCCAACTCATGTGCTCGTCTATATATTCGCTTAGGTGCGAAACGTGAAAACATCATCATGGTCGACAGTAAGGGTGTGATTTGTGATACGCGAACTAATCTGACTCCTCAGAAAAAAGAGTTTGCCACTTCACGAACAGATCTTCATACGTTGGCAGATGCAGTATACGGAGCCGATGTTTTCCTTGGATTATCAGTTGCCGGTGTGTTGAGCAAAGAAATGGTGCGTACGATGGCTAAAGATCCGATCGTGTTTGCTTTAGCAAATCCGAATCCCGAAATTTCATATGCCGACGCAATGGATTCGCGCGGGGATGTTTTGTTTGCTACCGGACGTTCCGACTATCCAAACCAAATTAATAATGTATTGGGATTTCCCTATATTTTCAGAGGAGCTTTGGATGTAAGATCTAAATGTATTAATGAAGAGATGAAGGTTGCTGCAGTATTGGCCATCGCAGAACTGGCTAAAAAACCGGTTCCTGATGTGGTGAATGCAGCCTACAACCTGAGTAAGATGAGTTTTGGTCGTTCATATATTATTCCGAAGCCGCTTGATCCCCGGTTGTTGACCACAGTGGCTCCTGCCGTGGCTAAGGCTGCGATTGATTCCGGAGTGGCTCGTGTAAAGATTGATGATTGGGATGTATATTCAAACAGATTACGCGAATTGATGGGGTCGGATAATAAAATGCTTCGTCATTTTGTTGAGATGGCCCGTCAGTCACCGAAACGGGTTGTATTCTCGGAAGCCAACCACCTGAACATGCTAAAAGCAGCCGAAATGGCAAAATCAGAAGGTGTATGCCATCCGATTTTGCTTGGTAATGAAGAACGTATTTCAAAAATGGCCATCGAAAATAATATCGACCTTGCCGGTATTGAAATTGTGAATTTGCGCCACGACAGAGAAGAAGAGCGTCGCATACGCTATGCTACTTTATTGACTGAAAAATGTGGTCGTGACGGTATGACTCTGACCGATGCGCTGGAAAAGATGTTTGAACGCAATTATTTCGGTATGATGATGGTTGAAACAGGTGATGCCGATGCCATGATTACCGGTTCGTATACCAATTTCATTGAGAATATCAATGCTGCCAAGCAGGTGATCGGTATTCGGGAGGGCGTTGATAATATTGCAGCGATGCATATTTTGAATACCAAAAAAGGGACTTTCTTCCTTGCCGATACCTTGTTTAATCGCCATCCGGATACGGATGTGCTTGTAGATATTGCCAAGCTGGCCAACGATGCCGTTAAATTCTTTAATTATCAGCCTGTTATGGCAATGATATCCTATTCAAACTTCGGTATGGATAAGGTTGGTAGTCCGGCAAGTGTGCACTCTGTGGTAAAACGTTTGCAGAACGAATGTCCCGATATGGTTGTCGATGGAGAAATGCAAGTAAACATTGCGCTCAACAAACAATTGAGAGACGAGAAATTCCCATTCAACAAATTGGCCGGTAAGGATGTTAATACATTGATATTCCCGAATTTAAGTTCTGCGAATATGGCAAGTAAGCTGTTGCTCGAAATGGGGTTAGCAGATATGATCGGCCCGATTCAAATGGGACTCAACAAGCCGATTCATATTCTCGATGTAGAAAGCTCGGTACGCGATATTTTGAATATGACGATCGTAGCCGTTCTGGACGCTATCGTTGAAGATCAAAAAAGGAATAATAAAGTAGGTGATTTAGTGTAAGGATGCTACAAATTGAAGATACGATCATTAGTTTAGATCTTTTTGACCAGTGTTTCTGTTGTAATCTGGAGGCATGCAAAGGGATTTGTTGCGTCGAAGGTGAAGAAGGGGCTCCTGTTGAACTGGACGAAATTGCGGAAATAGAAGAGATTTTACCGCAATTGTGGGACAAGCTTTCTGATGCTGCCCGAGCCGTCATTGATAAGCAAGGTGTCGCTTATATCGACCGTGAGGGTGATATGGCAATTTCCATTGTTAATGGCGCGGAATGCGTGTTTGCAACGAAAGGAGAGAACGGGATATGGAGCTGTTTGATAGAAAATCTGTATAACGAAGGAAAAACAACGTTTCGGAAACCGATTTCCTGTCATTTGTATCCGGTCAGGACAAAGCAGTTCCCCACATTCAAAGCCGTCAATTACCATAAATGGCATGTGTGCAAAGATGCGGTTAAATTGGGAGAAAAGAATCATCTGTTATTGTATCAGTATCTTAAAGAGCCATTGATACGAAAATTCGGACAAGATTGGTACGACCAGTTGTCGGTGGCTGCCGAGCACATTTCACACTAACGAGAACATATCATTTTTTCAAATTGCAACCCTGTTCAATTTTATTCGGATTGGACAGGGTTTCTTTGTGCGTTTGTCTGTTTAATTTATTATTTTTGCACAAAAAAAGAAACGCATGTTTAGAACACATACTTGTGGCGAACTTCGCCAGTCTCACGTTCGTGAAACAGTCACTTTAGCCGGTTGGGTACAGAAAACGCGTAAAATGGGAGGCATGACTTTTGTCGATTTGCGCGATCGTTATGGAATTACACAATTGGTATTCAATCAGGATATTAACTCTTCTTTGTGCGAAAAAGCCAATCGCATGGGACGCGAATGGGTGATTCAGGTACAAGGGATTGTTGCCGAACGAAGCAATAAAAATCCGAACATTCCGACCGGTGATGTTGAATTGATTGTCGATGAGCTGAACATTATAAATGAATCGAAAACTCCGCCTTTCACCATCGAAGACGACACCGATGGGGGAGATGACTTGCGTATGGAGTATCGCTACCTCGATTTACGTCGTGCTACAGTGCGCAGAAATCTTGAATTACGCCATCGCATTGCCTTTGAAGTTCGTCGCTATCTCGATCAGCAACACTTTCTGGAGGTGGAGACTCCTGTTCTCATCAAATCGACTCCCGAAGGAGCCCGCGATTTTGTGGTTCCCTCCCGTATGAATCAGGGCGAATTTTACGCGCTGCCGCAATCTCCGCAATTGTACAAGCAATTGTTGATGGTTTCGGGTTTCGACCGTTATTTCCAGATTGCCAAATGCTTCAGGGATGAAGATTTACGTGCCGACCGCCAGCCGGAATTTACGCAAATAGACTGCGAAATGTCGTATGTGGAACAGGAAGATGTGCTGAATCTTTTTGAAGGAATGATGAAGCACCTCTTCAAGTATGTGAAAGACATCGATATTGAGTCATTGCCCCGTATTACTTATGCCGACGCAATGCGTTACTATGGCTCCGATAAGCCCGATATTCGTTTCGAAATGAAGTTTGTCGAGCTGAAAGAGCTGGTTGGCGGACATAATTTTGTGGTATTCGACAGTGCAGAATATGTTGGCGCTATTTGTGCCGAAGGATGTGCTTCGTACACCCGGAAGCAATTGGACGAACTTACCGATTTTGTAAAACGTCCGCAAATCGGAGCGAAAGGGTTGGTTTATATCAAATGCGAGGCCGACGGAAGCTTCAAATCATCTGTCGATAAATTCTATTCACCGGACGATCTGAAAACTATTGCCGCGGCAGCCAATGCTAAACCCGGTGATTTGATCCTGATTCTGGCGGGCGCAACGGTAAAAACACAAAAAGCTTTGTGCGAGCTACGTCTCGAAATGGGTAACCGTTTGGGATTGAGAGATAAAAATAAATTTGCTCCGTTGTGGGTGATCGATTTCCCCTTGTTCGAGTGGGATGAAGAGACACAACGTTTCTATGCCGTGCATCATGCCTTTACCGCTCCAAATCCGGAAGATATTCAGTTCTTAGATAGTGATACCGGAAAAGTGAGAGCTAATGCGTACGACATGGTTATAAACGGGGTAGAGCTCGGTGGCGGATCGATTCGTATTCACGACAGTGAATTACAACACAAGATATTCCGTCTGATGGGCTTTTCGGAAGAGGAAGCTCAATACAAATTCGGCTTTTTGATGGATGCCTTCAAATACGGGGCTCCACCTCACGGCGGTTTGGCCTTTGGTTTGGATCGTTGTGTTTCACTTTTTGCAGGTTTGGATAGCATTCGCGATTGCATCGCATTTCCGAAAAACAATTCGGGCAGAGATGTGATGAGTGGTGCTCCGTCGCAAATTGAAGTTGCCCAGCTGAAAGAACTCAACATCAATATTACAGAGCCTGAAACCAAATAGGCATACTATTTGTGAAAAGAACAATCATAGGCTGTCCCAAACGTTGAGACAGCCTATGTTATATCCGATTTGGGGTTCTGAAAAACTTTCCGAACTTTGCATTACAATCTATCGATTATTCCGAATAAAATATTAAATCAATCAAGCTAATGGACGTGCGCATTGAAAATGGCTGGAAAGCTAAACTTTCGCCTGAGTTTGAAAAACCCTATTTTGTTGACCTGACACACTTTGTAAAAGATGAATATAGCAACGGGCGGGTTTATCCACCGGCAAAGCTTATTTTCAATGCTTTCGACTTATGCCCGTTTGATAATGTAAAAGTGGTTATTATCGGTCAGGACCCTTATCATGGCCCCGGACAGGCGCATGGCCTCTGTTTTTCGGTTCCCGACGGAATTGAATTTCCTCCCTCATTAGTGAATATTTTCAAGGAGATAAGTGACGATTTACATGCCGAGACTCCCTCAAGCGGTAATCTGGAACGTTGGGCACAACAGGGCGTGCTGCTGCTTAACGCGACATTGACCGTAAGGGCTCATCAGGCTGGCTCGCATCAGAACAAAGGGTGGGAGCAATTTACCGATGCTGCAATACGGGCTTTAAATGAAGAAAAAGAGCACCTCGTTTTTATGCTTTGGGGATCGTATGCGCAACGCAAAGGGGAGTTTATCGATCGTCAACGCCATCTCGTTCTTCAGTCGCCTCATCCTTCACCCTTGTCGGCTTATCGCGGCTTTTTCGGTAACGGCCATTTCAGTAAAGCAAATGCTTATTTGACAGCGCATGGATTGACTCCGATTGGCTGGTAAAGGGGATCTTGCAATAAAGTTGTTTGTCATCTGCATTTTTACATTTTATTTATTAAATTTGCAGTTAATACGACGGTTCGTTATTCTATTTCAAATCATTGAATGCATTTACCCTGTTCTATATTCCTGAGATTTTTGTATGCGTTGATTGCTTGTTTAACAGGTAGTTGGCTATTGGTGTCGTGCATTACGTACAAAGATGTTAATTATTTGCAAAAACCGAATCAGGATATTACACGGTATAAAGATTCGATACGTTTTCAGGAATATAAACTTCAGGCCGGCGATCGCCTCAGTATTATGGTTTATTCTCTCAACGAAGAAACCAATAAATTGTTTCAGGGTAGTGGTGTAAGCAATGATGGAGGGTCGGGTGGAACCGGAGCAAGCGATTTATTTACCTACAAAGTTGATGAAAACGGATTGCTGGCATTTCCATATGTCGGTAAGCTGGAAGTTGTCGGAAAAACCCTGAGAAGCGTGAAGGATGAACTGGAAGAACGAATAAAAAGTCAGTTTGGTAATTGCTATATGCGTGTTAATCTTGCGAATGCCTATTTCAGTGTGATAGGAGAGGGGGGGAATGGCCGGTATCCGTTGATAAAAGATAAATTGAATATTTTCGAAGCATTAGCCATTTCGGGCGATTTGGGATCGCTGGCAAATAGAAAGCAGGTAAAAATTCTCCGCCAGACACCGGAAGGAACCATTGTTAAAACATTCGATGTGAGAAGTCAGGACATAATGCATACGGAATTTTATTATCTTCAACCCAACGATGTTATTTATGTCCAGAAGGTTCCTTCTCATTTCTTTGGAGTGACATCCTGGTCGACCTTACTGGGAACCGTGTCAACCACAATTTCACTGTTGTTGCTGGGTATTAGCATCTCTAAATATTTTTAAGCATGGGACAAATGAAACACATAGCTACCTGGTCTGTTGCAGCTTTGCTTTTATTTAGCCTTGCTTCCTGCGTAACGAACCGCACCACACAATATCTTCAGACCCGCAAAGACCTTCCGCAATACAACAAAAAAGCATATCAATCGTATATTTTGCAACCGAACGATCAGATTGCGATTCGCGTACTCTCGATAAATGAAGATGTAACACGTTTGTTTGCATCTTCCGGTCAGTCGACCGGAACGTCGTATAAAATTTATGCCGACAGCACTGTGGATTTACCGTTTATTTCGCACCTGAAAATCGGCGGTTTGACCCTGGAAGAGGCCAATCGGATGATAGAAAATAAGATACGTGAATTAGACAAAAAAGCCTCTGTAGTTACAATTTTGAACAACGATGTATTTTATGTAATTGGGGAAGCCGGTAAAGGGCAATTTCCAATATACAAAGATAAACTGACCATTTTTCAGGCACTGGCTTTGGCGGGTGATATTCGTACGAATGGAGACCGGGGAAGAGTCAAGATTATTCGGGAAACGATAAAAGGACCCGTTGTCAAGCAATTTGATATTCGATCCAGATCGTTGCTCGACTCCGAATATTATTATGTCTATCCCAATGATATTATATATGTTAGCACGGCGAAGAGTAGTTTTTTTCGCATCGAATCGTTCGGTTCGCTTATGTCGTTGATTACGACATCTGTCACTTTCTTAGTGTTAGTAATGAATACCATTAAATAAACGCATCATCGCAAAATTTCTCATTTATGGAAATCAATAACAATACGCAATATCAAAACTATCCCCCTCAGTACAGTGATATGGAGGAGGAAGAATCTACCTTTGATATTCTCGAATGGTTATTTAAGATTCTGCATCATTGGTATTTATTTGTGATTGCGCTGGCTATAAGTCTTAGCATTGCTTTTATTGCGAATAAAACATGGAAACCGACCTATCAGGTGAGTGCCCGTGTTATTTTGGGAGGAGGTTCTCAATCGGGATCACAACAGGTTGTGATGCAGGGAGTCAATCTCAACACGGCATACAAAAACAATGATAACCAAATGATTATGTTTACATCTAATGATTTGGTTGAGAGAGCGATTAATAAAATCAATGCAAATGTCGACTATTACACTACCGGCCATTTTAAGGTAAGTAATCTGTATGGATATGCTCCCATTGAAATAAAAGGAGATAATATTAATGATGCAGTATATGGTCTGGAATTTGATTTTAAGGATATTGATGGCCTGACTTATGAAATTTCACATGAAAAAGATAAGCAGCTGGGTGGCTTTCGGTATACCGGGCGATACGGAATGTTGCTGAATACCCCCTATTTTTCTGTAGTGGTGAATAAAACGGCCACTTTTGAGGCTCATAGAAAGATCAATTTTGCCTTTTTGTCGAACTCCTACCTTATTGATTATTTTACACCGCGTATTTCTTTAAGCTTTGTTACTCAGAACTCAACGGTATTGGCAGTTTCGTTGGAAGGTACTGTTTATCCGCGTGATGTTGATTTTCTGAATGCTCTATGCGATGAGTTTCTGCTGGATAACCTGAACCGAAAGAATGAAGAGGCAAACCGTACAATTCAATTTATAGACAAACAGCTAAATGATATTTCAGACTCTTTGAAGATGTCGGACAATCAGTTGCAACGTTTTAGAAGAGCCAAACAGATAGTCGATATAAATGCTTATGGATCAACAATTCTCGGACATCTTACGTCGTATGATGAACGACGTTTGCAATATAACCTGAAGGAATCGTATCTCAATTATTTGGCTGATTATATTAAAAAGAATGCGAATGATCAGGAGTTGCTGACACCTTCCAGTTTAGGCATTGTCGACCCGGTGCTTACCGGGTTACTTACCCAATATAATGAGACGTTGCGTAAATTTCAACAGACTATGCCTCAGAATCCCTACTATGCAAAGTATCAGGAAGAATTAGGTAAAATAAAAAGTTCACTAACCGAGGCTCTCCATAATGTTCGCGCAGCTTTTGCAATTGAGAAGAGAGATATTGACAGTCAGACACATAAAGCGACTGGAGAGCTTGCTACGTTGCCCGATATAGAAAGCCAGATGAACAATTTTGAGCGTCAGTTCAAAATGAATGACACCTATTATACCTATTTACTTCAGAAACGAGCCGAGGCCCAGATTCAACGTGCATCCAATGTGCCCGACAACACCATTCTGGAACGGGCGCGTATGGTGTCCATCACCAACGGCGGGGATAAAAAGAAGAGCCTTATGATGGCATTGGCATTGGGTTTAATTATTCCGTTGCTGATTATTATTCTGAAAGAATATTTGAAAACCAAGGTGATGGATAAGCGCGACGTGGAGAAATTGTCGCCGTTCCCTTATGTAGGTAGTTTGCCACATGCCGCTAACGATGCCTCTATTTCGGTATTGAGACGGCCAAAATCGGCGATTGCTGAAGCTTACAGAATGATTAGAACCCGGGTGAAGTTTGTTGCACGTCAAATGGATGCATCTTGCGTGATTGTAACTTCAACAGAATCGGGTGATGGCAAAACTCATTTTTGTTTGAATTATGCCAGCATGTGTGCCATGACCGGAGAATCGACAATTTTGATCGATTTGGATTTACGCAAGCCTTCCGTATCGAAACGGTTATCGCTTGAAAAAGAAAAGGGAATCACAAACTGTATGCTTGGGCAAATTTCGCTGGATGATGCAATTATCAAGAAATCGCCTGAAATTAATTTTGATATGTTGCTGGCCGGCACAGTGCCTCCTAACCCCGGAGAGATGATTCGTTCGTCTAAAATGCAGGAACTGGTCAGTGAGCTGAAAAAGAGGTATCATTATGTGATTATTGATACCAGTCCGGTGGGTATTGTGTCGGATGCTTATCCGCTTGCGCCACTTGCCGATTGCTTGCTTTATATTGTTAGGAGCAGAAAAACAAACAAGAAATTCTTCAAAACCGTAATTCGTCAGTTGAAAGCCGATAGAATACAATATGTGGGAATGGTGTTGAATGATGTTGATTCTAAGGCGGGTGGTTACGGATATAATTACGGATATCAACGTTACGGGTATGGTAATTATGGCAATAATGCCGTTACGAAGGATTATATAAAGAATTATTACGACGAAGAATAATACGGAAATACGATGAAATTTGATTTAGAAAATGTTCACATTGCAGTGGTAGGGTTGGGCTACGTTGGCCTGCCATTAGCAATAGAATTCGGTAAGAAATACGATGTTATTGGTTTTGATATAAATACAACCCGTGTAGAGGAATTAAGCCGATGCGAAGATCATACACGCGAAGCAAATATTGAAGACCTGAAAAAAGCTTCGGACCTGAAGCGAAACGGTAATGCGGCGGGATTATCATTCAGCTTCGATGTGCATGATTTATGCAAGGCAACCGTTTTTGTTGTCACGGTACCCACGCCAATCGATTCATTTAATAATCCGGATCTTACACCTCTGCTTAAGGCAAGTGCCACGGTAGGCAGTGCATTGAAAAAGGGAGACATTGTAATATACGAATCGACCGTCTATCCCGGTTGTACTGAAGAGGATTGTGTACCTGTGCTGGAAAAGCAATCGGGATTGAAATTTAATGCCGACTTCTTTTGCGGATATTCTCCGGAGCGTATCAATCCCGGCGATAAGATCAATACTCTGACCAAAATAAAGAAAATCACTTCCGGTTCTACTCCCGAAGTGGCTGATGTTGTGGATGCGTTGTACCGCTCTATTATTGAAGCAGGCACCCACAAAGCTCCGAATCTGAAGGTGGCCGAAGCTGCCAAAGCAATCGAAAATGCACAACGCGATGTCAATATTTCGTTTGTCAACGAACTGGCGCTGATTTTTGATCGGGTGGGTATCGATACTGCCGACGTGATTGAGGCTGCCGGAACCAAGTGGAATTTTCTAAAGTACAAACCCGGATTGGTGGGGGGACACTGTATTGGCGTAGATCCTTACTATCTGGCACATAAATCGAAAGCGCTTGGATACGATCCTCAGGTCATTTTGTCCGGGCGGCGTGTCAACAACAGCATTGCTGGTTTCATTGCCAATAAGGTGTTGAAACTGATGATCCAGAAAGATCATAAAATTAAGCATTCACGAGCCCTTATTCTTGGTTTTACCTTTAAGGAAAATTGCCCGGATGTGCGTAATACGAAAGTGATAGATATTTATAAAGAACTGAAAGAGTTTGGATTGCAGGTGGATGTTTATGATCCGTGGGCCAATGTTCAGGAGGTGAAACGTGAGTACGATCTGGATTTGTTGCCGGTACTCGATCCGTCAACTGCGTATGAGGCCATTGTGGTTGCTGTGGAGCACAGCGAATTCAAAACCATCGATTATAAAAAATACAGAGATGCCGGAGCTGTCATTTTTGACGTGAAGGGTTTTGTAGATCGTAGTTTGGTGGATGCCCGCCTGTAAAAACAGATGTAATAATTGCAATTAACACACAATAGAATATGCAAATAGCGATAGTCGGGACAGGATATGTCGGATTGGTTTCCGGTGCCTGCTTTGCCGAGATGGGAGTGGAAGTTACCTGTGTGGATATCGACACTCAAAAAATTGAAAATTTAAAGCAAGGTATTATTCCAATATATGAGCCTGGGCTTGATGAGATGGTTGTACGAAACGCAAAGGCCGGACGATTGAAGTTTTCAACCTCTTTGCCTGCCATCCAGGATGAAGTAGAAGTGGTTTTTAGCGCCGTAGGCACGCCCCCGGATAAAGATGGGAGCGCTGATATGCAATATGTTTACGAGGTAGCGCGAACCATTGGCCGCAACATGAATAAGTATGTTTGCGTGGTCACAAAAAGTACGGTGCCCGTGGGAACTGCACAGCAGGTGAAAGAGATTATTCAAAAAGAATTAGACCTGCGGGGTGTTTCCATTCCGTTTGATGTGGCTTCCAATCCTGAGTTTTTGAAAGAAGGAGATGCTATCAACGATTTTATGAGTCCCGACCGAGTAGTGGTCGGTATCGAATCGGAGCGTACCCAGAAGTTGATGACCCAGCTCTATCGTCCGTTTTTGCTGAACAATTTCCGAGTTATTTTTATGGATATTCCGTCGGCTGAAATGACCAAATATGCCGCTAATGCTATGTTGGCAACCCGTATCAGTTTTATGAACGACATTGCCAATTTATGTGAAAGAGTGGGGGCCGACGTAAATATGGTACGGAAAGGTATCAGTTCCGACAGTCGTATCGGCACCAAATTTCTCTATTCCGGTATCGGATATGGCGGTTCGTGTTTTCCGAAAGATGTACGGGCACTGATTAAAGTGGCAGAGAAATACGAATATACAATGCATGTGCTTAAATCGGTAGATGAAGTAAATGAACGACAGAAAGAAATTTTGTTTGCTAAACTGCAACTTGCGCTGTCAAACGATTCGTTGAATGGAAAGATGGTTGCATTGTGGGGACTTGCCTTCAAACCGAATACAGATGATATGCGGGAAGCTCCGTCTCTGGTGCTCATTCGTAAATTGCTGGAAGCCGGCTGCAAGGTGCGCCTGTTCGATCCGGTTGCGATGGAAGAGGCACGGAAGGCAATAGAGAGAAGCATTGATCCATCATTGCGACAGGATATCTATTTTGCTTCCGACATTTACGATACGGTGAATGATGCGGATGCTTTGATGCTTGTCACCGAATGGAAAGAGTTTAGAATGCCCAATTGGCAGATTGTGAAGAAATTGATGAAACATCATATTGTGCTCGATGGTCGTAATATTTACGATAAAAAAGAGATATCGGAGCTGGGATTTACCTATGAAGGTGTGGGCGTTTGAACAGATAAGGTCGAATAGCTGATGCAAACTTTTTATGAACTGGCCGAACAGAGGCAAAGCGACCGCGCATACGAAACCCGCCCTGTTGAAAAAGAGGTATTGGAGCGTATGCTGGAGGCGGCACGATTATCGCCATCTGCCTGTAACGGACAGCCATGGAAGATCATTGTTGTAGATGATCCCGAATTGAAAAACCGGATAGCCGATGCTACTTCAACTAAAGTAATCGGCATTAACCATTTCACGAAACAGGCACCTGTTTATTTGGTTGTCGTGGAAGAGGTTGCGAATATATCTTCGCGGATAGGAAGCTTGGTGAAACGTAAATATTTTCCGTCAATAGATTTGGGAATCCTGGCAAGTCATCTTACCTTAGCAGCTGCAGACGAAGGATTGGGTTCTTGCATTATCGGGTGGTTTGACGAGAAGAAAATCAAGTCATTATTAGATATACCCCTCTCTCGCAAAATCCCGTTTTTGATTTTATTGGGCTACACCACGGCACCTCATCGGGATAAAATTCGCAAGCCGTTGTCTGATATTGTGTCGTACAATGGTTATAAATGATAATTGAATATCATAGTATTTTTGAGCGTTTAATCTTCAAAAAAATAATGATTGGTTATGAAAAGTATTAAAGGAACTCGTACGGAACAAAACCTGCTAAAGTCTTTTGCAGGCGAATCGCAAGCCCGTAACCGTTACACCTATTTTGCAAGTGTGGCTAAAAAAGAGGGTTACGAACAGATTGCTGCTATTTTTGAAGAAACGGCAAATCAGGAAAAAGAACATGCCAAACGGATGTTCAAGTTTCTGGAAGGTGGAATCGTTGAAATTACAGCGACCTATCAGGCTGGTGTTATTAGCACTACCGCCGAAAATCTGAAAGAAGCTGCCGGAGGTGAACACGAAGAATGGTCGGATCTCTATCCGTTTTTTGCTCAGGTGGCCGACGAGGAAGACTTCCCTCAGATAGCCGCGATGTATCGAATGATCTCAGTAGCTGAAAAAGGTCACGAAGAACGTTATCTGGCATTACTACATAATGTGGTAACAGATGAAGTTTTTGAGAGAATAGATGAAGTGACCTGGCAGTGCCGGAATTGCGGATATATCCATACAGGCAAAACAGCGCCCGAAATTTGTCCGGCATGTTTGCATCCGCAGTCTTATTTTGAAGTCAAAAAAGAAAACTACTAATTTTCCCGGACAGAAGAGTATAAAAAAGCCTCCTGACAAAACAAATTTGTCAGGAGGCTTTTTTGTGTTTCAATCTTGTAAAATATTTACGATGCAATTTTTTGCAAATAATCGTTCAAAACACGGAAACGAAACAGTGCGAGACCAATGACGCAGATAACGGCACAACACATAAATGCTACGGACAATGAGGTGTGCTCTGAAATGAAGCCTATCAGAATCATCCCGGCGCCCATGCCCAGATCGAGAGCGGTATAGAGTGTCGAATTAGCAGCACCCCGGTGAGCCGGTTCTGCCAGATTATTTACCATTGTCTGAAATACCGGGAACACCACACCGTTTCCAAAACCGATCAGAATCGCTGATGTAAAATATCCTACAGGATTCTTCATCAAAGCCAATACGGCAAATCCGATAATGTCGAGCAGCAGGCACACTGTCAATATTACAGCAGGCCCGTTTTTATCAAATGTTTTTCCAACAGCGATACGTGAAATAGCTATTCCGACAGCAAATACCAGAAAAAACAGTGATGTGTCGTGAACGCCCATCTCTTTACCGTAGAGGGCAACAAAAGATAACAGGCCTCCGTATGCCATCATCACAACCATCAGATTCACGGAGGGCATTACAGCCTTCGGCTCAAAAAGAGACTGTAAATTGAATCCCATATTGGCTACATGGGGAATATTTGTCGGAACCTTGACAATTCCGGCACAGACAATTGCAATAATGGAGCACACAAACATGCCGAAAAACATGGTAAGATAACTTCCGTGATGAACCAAAAACAGTCCGATAATCGGTCCTACTGACATTCCTAAGGTCGTAGACAAACTATAGAACCCTATTCCTTCCCCTCGTTTGTCATCGGGAATAATGTCGACAGCAACGGTAGAGCCGGAGATGGTAGAAATACCCCAGCCGAGTCCCTGAACAAAACGCAGAACGGTGATTAACGCAATTGACAGGGCAAACATATAGCCGATAAATATAATGGAATATAAAATTAATGCACTGATTAAAATTATTTTACGTCCGAATTTGTCGAGAGCGAAACCCGATACGGGACGAACGGTTACCGAGGCAATGGTGTAGGCTGCCAGCACCAAACCGATGGCGCTTTTATCTGCATGTAAAATATCGGCCAGATATATTGGCAACGTGGAAATTAGCGCATAATAGGTGATACACAATAAAAAATTTGACAAGGTCAATAGTGAAAAATCCTTGTTCCATAATGATTTAGACATCTTCGTTGCCTCCTGTTTTGAATATGCAAAGTTATATCAGCTATGGTAAGGGTGTTATTTTCCGGTTTCATGTTTTGTGTTTTTTTAAGAGCGGAAGCCTCTGTGAAATAGGGCCGACATGAAAAATGACATTCGTTGGTTTTTCGGCCAAACACTCGTCTGGTCTATGAAAAAAGAGTATCTTTGTAGCTAAAATAACCAACGGCAACTCCATTTGGAACCTTTGTTGTGACCATATTTGGCAGTTGGCACGATATTTGTCATCAGAAAACATCTAAAAACACATAAACCTCCAATAAACCATGGGATTTAATGAAATCTTAAGCAAAATGTTCGGCAACAAATCGCAAAGAGACCTGCGCGAAGTGATGCCGTACGTAGAAAAAATAAAAGTAGCCTACGAAGAGATATCTAAATTAAGTAGCGATGAAGTGCGTCAGCATACAGAGGCTATCAAACAAAGAATTGCCGACTATTCGGCAGCCGAAACCAACCGGATTGCCGAATTAAAAGAGAGCATTGAGAATGAGACTCTCGAAGATCGTGAAAAAATTTACGACGAAATAGACAAGCTTGAAAAGAAATCGCTTGAAAAGTTGGAAGAAGTCCTTATGGAGGTACTTCCGGAGGCTTTTGCTATTATGAAAGATACGGCACGCCGCTTCAGCGAAAATGCAGAAGTGGTGGTGACTGCCAACGATTTTGACCGTTTATTGGCTACAAAAACCGATTTTGTTCGCATTGAGGGCGATAAAGCATATTACTCCAACGAATGGATGGCCGGTGGTAATAAGGTTAAGTGGGACATGGTGCATTACGATGTTCAGTTGATCGGTGGGGTAGCGCTTCATAAGGGTAAAATTGCCGAAATGGCAACCGGTGAAGGTAAAACCCTCGTGGCAACACTTCCCGTATTCCTGAATGCGCTTGCCGGACGTGGTGTTCACGTGGTAACCGTCAATGATTATCTGGCCAAACGTGACTCCGAATGGATGGGGCCTATCTACATGTATCACGGACTTAGCGTTGATTGTATAGACAAACACGAACCCAATTCCGATGCCCGTCGCTCGGCTTACCTTGCCGATATTACATTCGGTACAAATAATGAATTTGGCTTCGATTATCTTCGTGATAATATGGCGAATAGTCCGCTTGACCTGGTTCAGCGGATACACCATTATGCCATTGTCGATGAAGTTGACTCCGTGTTGATCGATGATGCCCGTACACCTCTTATTATATCCGGACCTGTTCCCAAAGGGGAAGATCAGATGTTTGAAGAGTTACTGCCTAAAGTAGAGCGTTTGTATAATGCGCAAAAAGCATTGACGACTAAACTGTTGGCCGATGCCCGTAACCTGATGAAATCGGACGATGACAAAAAACGCAAAGAGGGTTCACTCTTATTGTTCCGTGTGCAGAAAGGGTTACCGAAAAATAAGGCTTTGATCAAGTACTTAAGTGAACAGGGCGTGAAAGCCGACATGCTCAAAACAGAAGGATTCTACATGCAGGATAACAACCGCGAAATGCATGTGGTTACCGATCCGCTCTATTTTGTGATCGACGAAAAGAATAATAGTGTGGAACTTACCGATAAAGGTCTCGACCTGATTACCGGTGATTCCGACGACCCAAAATTCTTTGTATTGCCCAATATTGCAGAGCAGCTCTCGGATCTTGAACACCAAAATCTCAATCCGGAGGAAAAACAATCGCTCAAAGACGATATTATCCAAAACTATTCGGTAAAGCAGGAACGTGTGCATACCATTCACCAGCTACTGAAAGCCTACACATTGTTTGAAAAAGACGATGAATATGTGGTTATCAACGGTCAGGTGAAAATTGTAGACGAACAAACCGGTCGTATTATGGAGGGCCGTCGTTATTCCGACGGTTTACACCAGGCCCTTGAAGCCAAGGAGCGTGTAACGATTGAAGCTGCTACCCAAACCTTTGCAACGATCACCTTGCAGAACTACTTCCGTATGTACCACAAGCTTGCCGGTATGACCGGTACGGCAGAAACGGAAGCCGGCGAATTATGGGACATCTACAAATTGGACGTAATGGTTATCCCAACCAACCGTTCGATTATTCGTAACGATATGAACGATCGCGTTTACAAGACGAAACGCGAAAAATATAATGCGGTTATTGACGAGATTGTAAGTTTGGTTAGTGCCGGTCGTCCAGTACTGGTAGGAACCACATCGGTAGAAATTTCCGAATTGTTGAGCCGTATGCTTACATTGCGGAAAATTCCTCACAATGTACTGAACGCTAAACTACACCAGCGTGAAGCCGAAATTGTGGCTCAGGCAGGTCAGAGCGGAACCGTAACCATTGCAACCAACATGGCCGGTCGTGGTACCGACATCAAGCTGTCTCAAGCGGTGAAAGATGCCGGTGGTCTGGCAATCGTAGGTACCGAACGTCATGAAAGCCGCCGTGTCGACCGCCAGTTACGTGGTCGTGCCGGACGTCAGGGAGACCCGGGATCTTCTGTATTCTATGTTTCATTAGAAGATGAACTGATGCGTTTGTTCGGTTCCGAACGGATTTCCGGAGTGATGGACCGTTTGGGTTTTGAAGACGGAGAGATGATCGAACACTCGATGATTTCAAAATCGATTGAGCGTGCGCAGAAAAAGGTGGAAGAAAACAACTTTGGAATCCGTAAACGTTTGCTCGAATACGACGATGTGATGAACTCGCAGCGTACCGTTATTTACACCCGTCGTCACCATGCTTTGATGGGAGAGCGTATCGGAATGGACATTGTCAATATGCTTTATGATACGGCTCAGTCTGTGGTTGAAACATTCTATCCGGGTCTCGATTATGAAGGATTGTCGATCGAGGTGATGAGCGTATTTGCCATTGAACTGCCGTTTGACGAGACAGCATTCCGTTCCATGAAACTTGTGGATGTGGTAGATGCCATATTTGATGACGCATTGGCATCGGCCAAACGCAAAATGGATAAACTTGCTACGGTGGCTTATCCTGTTATCAAACAGGTATACGAAAACCATGGCGATACCTATGAAAATATTCTGATTCCGCTGACGGATGGTAAGCGAATGTACAACATTCCCATCAACCTGAAAAAAGCATACGAAACCGAAGGTAAAGAGGTGATTAAAGCGTTTGAAAAAGCGATTCTGCTGTTGGTTATCGATGACGAATGGAAGGAACATCTACGTGAAATGGATGATCTTCGCGATTCGGTTCAGAATGCCAGCTACGAACAGAAAGATCCGCTGTTGATCTATAAACTGGAATCGTTTACCATGTTCAAGAAGATGGTAGAGACGATGAACCGTCGTGCTGCCAGCATTCTGATGCGTGGACAGATCCCGGTTCGCGAGCCGGAACAGGTACACAAGGCAGATGAAGAACGCCGGTCGGATTTCAGCCGGTACCGTACATCCAAGCCCGAAACCAGTCGTCCGGGTGAACCTCAGCCCTCTCAGCAGGATACTAGAGACGAACAGGTGAAACATCAACCGATTCGCGTGGAGAAAAAAGTGGGACGTAACGATCCTTGTCCCTGCGGTAGCGGAAAAAAATATAAAAACTGTCACGGACGCGAAGAATAATTTTTTCAATGTGCCAATTGTACATCGTAAATGGTTAAATTGTAAACAAATAGATGTCCAAGAAAGTTTTTGTTACAGGCTGTTATGACATGCTTCACAGTGGGCATGTGGCCTTTTTCAGGGAAGCAGCCGAATACGGCGATCTTTACGTCGGTTTAGGTTCGGATAGAACGATTCGGGAACTGAAGGGTAGGGAGACCGTCAACAGCGATCAGGAGCGCTTATACATGGTGAAATCAATTCGTTATGTAAAAGATGCCTGGATTAATTCAGGCAGTGGAATTATGGATTTCGAAAACGATATTCGTAAAAATGTTCCTGATTTTTTTGTAGTCAACGAAGACGGACACAGTCCTGCAAAAGAGGTATTGTGCGAAGAACTTGGTATTGAATATGTCGTTTTGAAGCGTATTCCGGATGCCGGTTTGCCGGTTCGAAGCACAACATCAATCCGTACCGGGGTACAAAGTCATCTTCCATACCGTATAGATCTGGCCGGCACATGGATAGATCAACCGTATGTGTCAAAGTATAATCCGGGATGGGCAATCACCCTTTCGCTGGAGCCAACCATCGAATTTAACGAACGATGCGGCATGAGTACCTCGACGCGTAACGCGTTGCGGAAAATATGGCCCTACGAGCTTCCGCTCATGCATCCCGAAAAGCTGGCTCAGCTGGCCTTCCGTTATGAAAACGAACCGGGGCGTTCTGAAATTTCCGGGGCACAGGACTCTATCGGGATCTGTATGCCGGGTTTGGTGCGTCATTATTACGATAATTGTTACTGGCCTCAAAAGCTGGAATCCTGTCCGGATGACTCCATTCTTGACTGGCTCGAACAACATATTTCATTGCGTTTGTTGTGGCCGCGTCCGGCTGATTTGAATTTGCTGAAAGAGACTTACATTAATACCGAAAATGTGAAAGCGCTCACTGCTGCCGCCGAAGGTTGTTGGGATGCCATTCAGCAAAAAGATCTGGAAAAATTCGCCTTTTTCGTCAATCAATCTTTCGAGGCTCAGGTTCGGATGTTTCCGGCAATGCTCCCGGATGATGTGAAAGAGGTGATGGAACAATATAAAGATCGTTCGCTTGCCCGCAAATTAGCAGGTGCAGGTGGCGGTGGTTACATGGTTTTAGTCACCGATCAGCCGTTGGACGATACCATTAAAATAAGTATTCGCCGTCAAAGCTTTAATATGTAGCTCTACGGTTTTATAGACTTGTCCGTTATTTATGACCAAAAAGAAAACACCGGCCTCTTCACCTCCACAGCCTTATCACCCGACGTTGAAAAGAAAACATCGGGTTGCTTTTTTGCTCAATGACGAAGAGTATAAAGCGGTGAGTCGGTTTGTCGATAAATATCAAATAAGCAATACTTCCAAATTTATGCGGGAGGCCGTTATCCGGACTATTCTGAAACGTCTGGACGAAGATCATCCTACACTGTTTGATTAAAAGCAATAAAAATGGCTTCCTGAAAAATTCGGGAAGCCATTTTGGTTTGTATTAAGTTCGTTAATCCTCTTTTTTTTGTTCTCCTTCAACGGGAGGAGCATCCGGCGGGGTAGAGGTAGATTCTGCCGTTTTGGATGCATTTTCTTCAGCAACCGGTTTTTCCTCCTTCTTTGCTGTTTTTTGTTTTACCATTTCAATAACCTCTTCAACCTTCTCTTTGGCAGTTTCTGCTGCTTCCTTTGCCGAATCGACCGCTTTATCGACCTCCGGGTGTTTGGCTTTGAATTCTTCCACTTTGCCCTTGGCTGTTTCTACATACTCCTTTGCGGTCTCCATGGCTTTCACCACCTTGGGATTCTCCGGTATTTCGGCAATTTTTTCCTTCGCCGTTGCTACAAATTCCTTTGCCGAATCAACAGCCTTGTCAACTTCCGGATGTTTGGTTTTGAATTCATCTACTTTCCCTTTTGCAGATTCAATGTACTCTTTCGCTGTATCAACGGTTTTTACTACCGTCGGGTGCTCCGGAATGTCGGCAATTTTTTCTTTTGCCGTATCAATATACTCTTTAGCGGTTTCCACGGCCTTTACGACCTTCGGATGTTCCTGCACTTCGTTCAGTTTCTCTTTGGCTGTTTCCACCACCTCTTTCGCGGCATTAACAGCTTTGATTACAGTGGGATCTTCGGGTAAATGAGAAATTTTTTCTTTTGCCGTATCAATGGCCTCTTTGGCCGAATCAACAGCCTTAATAACACTGGGATTCGTCTTTATCTCTTCAATTTTTTCTTCCGCCCATTCTTTAGCTTCGTTCACCTTCTCTTTTACTTCAGGTGCTTTTTCTTTTGCTTTCTCCCATGTGGTTTCTGCGGTTTGGCCTACTTTACCGGCAACTTCCTTCGAGCTGCCAAACACCTTTTTAAGAAAATCTTGGAGTCCCATAGTTTTTATTTTTGATGGTTGTTATAAGGCAAAGATAAAGATTATTTTTAAAAAATATTCGGTTTAACAAAGAATTTGCCAAAATGTAATAACCCCAAGTATACCTGAAATGTGGGCTTAAAATCATATCTTTGCGGCTTCAAAAAAAGACCTTTTATTTTATGATTACTGTTGACGGACTAACCGTAGAATTCAGCGGAGCGACGCTGTTCAAAGACATCTCTTTCTCTATCAACGAAAAAGACCGAATAGCCCTGATGGGCAAAAACGGTGCCGGAAAATCGACACTTCTGAAGATTTTAGCCGGAGCTCAAAAAGCTACCCGTGGAAAAGTATCTGCTCCTAAAGATACGGTCATCGCTTATTTACCACAGCATTTGATGACGGAAGACAACCGTACTGTTTTTGATGAAACTGCCCGGGCTTTTGCCTCTATTTTTGATATGGAGCAGCGCATCAATGAAATAAATGAACAGTTGGCTACCCGTACCGATTACGAATCGGAGAGTTATTATCAGCTGATCGAAGAGGTTTCGGCTTTGAGCGAACGGTTTTATTCCATCGAAGAGATAAACTACGACGCAGAAGTGGAAAAGACCTTGTTGGGTCTTGGGTTCATGCGCGAAGATTTTACCCGCCCTACAAACGAATTCAGCGGCGGCTGGCGGATGCGCATCGAATTGGCTAAAATTTTGCTGCAAAAGCCAGATCTTATTTTATTGGATGAGCCTACCAATCACCTGGATATTGAATCGATTCAGTGGCTCGAAGATTTTCTGGTGAATAATGCCAAAGCGGTTATCGTTATTTCGCACGACCGCGCTTTTGTCGATAACATTACCACCCGCACCATAGAGGTGACCATGGGGCGTATTTACGATTACAACGTCAATTATTCCAAATATCTGGTGTTGAGAAAAGAGCGCCGCGAGCAACAGCAGAAACAATGGGAAGAGCAACAAAAGATGATTGCTGAAACCCAGGAGTTTATCGAACGTTTCAAAGGAACCTATTCCAAAACACTGCAGGTGCAATCGCGGGTAAAGATGTTGGAAAAACTGGAGCTTGTGGAGGTTGACGAAGAAGATACATCGGCACTCCGTCTGCGTTTCCCTCCATCGCCACGCTCGGGGAGCTATCCCGTTACCTGCGAGGGGGTCGGTAAAAGTTACGATGATCATGTAGTCTTCTCAAACGCCAATTTTATCATTGAACGGGGAGAGAAGGTAGCTTTTGTCGGTAAAAATGGCGAAGGAAAATCGACGATGGTGAAGTGTATCATGAACGAAATCGACCATGACGGCACCCTCACGCTGGGGCACAACACCATGATCGGCTATTTTGCGCAAAATGAAGCGTCGATGCTGGACGAGAACATTACGGTGTTTCAAACCATCGACGATATTGCCAAAGGGGATGTGCGTACCAAGATCAAGGATTTTCTCGGAGCGTTTATGTTCGGCGGCGACGACATCAATAAAAAGGTGAAAGTACTGTCGGGTGGAGAGCGTACCCGTTTATCCATGATTAAACTGTTGCTCGAACCTGTCAACCTCTTGATTCTCGATGAGCCAACCAATCACCTGGATATGAAGACAAAAGATATTCTGAAAAGTGCTCTGCAGGAGTATGACGGCACGTTGATTCTGGTATCACACGATCGTGATTTTCTGGATGGATTGGCACATAAAGTGTATGAGTTTGGAAACAAGAAAGTGATTGAGCATCTGGAGGATATCAAAGGTTTTCTGGAAAAGAAAAAGATGGAGAACCTGCGCGAATTGGAGCGGAAGTAAATCTGTATTCTGATTTAGAACTTCAGCAGCTTACTTATTGTTGTAGAATAACCTATTTGAAAAGTGAAATAATTGTTATTTATTCCTATGTGCTGAGCAGCACGTATAAAAACGGACATTTGTTTATTACCTCCAGGATGTAGATTAATACTTTGACCAAGTTCCATCCAACAATGATTAATAATAAAAGCAGCAAACTCATTTTTGTGAGTTATTGTTTCAATAACGGTGTTTGGATTTATTGACGACACTTTCCAGAAGGCGTAAGCTCCAATTTTAAAGTCAAAGTCAACTCTATTTGATTCAAAGAATTTAAAATCAAGATATGGGTGGAGATACAGTGAGGTTACATCCGATTTGCTTTCTTCAAGAGAATCCTTGCCAAAGGTGGTCCTAATAATTCCTGGAGCAAGGTTTATTGTAAATAGTTTACTGTCTGAGCGGAATGTATATATGTTTAGGTCGGTACCAAAATCGAGATTTGCATACTTGTACATGTCCATTAATATCTTATCATCAGAGATTTTCGATTCATTGATGTAGCTGTTGTTTTTTTCTATCTTGGCTAATTTAAGGTAAGGCGAAATACGATTGAGCCATACTTTTTGATAGCGATAGTGGGTTGAATTTCCAGTTTGCCGTATTTCGTGAAGATTTCGAAAATGATTGCTCTGGTTCAGGTAAAAGTTTAACTGCGCTTCGATTTGAATGATTCCATTTGGATTTTTTCCACTATAACCCAACGCATCGGAAAATAAACGCACATCAAAGCTTTCGGTAATTGATGGTTTTTGAAGTCGTATTTCTTCTTGTTTTATGGTCGAAATATAGATAGTTGTGTCTTTTGGAATATAGGTGCCAGAAGAACAAGATATTTGACGGTTGTAATCTATGATATCTGCGAGATCCAATATTAATGTTGAATCTTGATTGTACTGAAAAGTAAGGTAATATTTATCTTTACATGCTAAACGATCAATATCCTGACCGTTTCTAATCGGGAAATAATTTTCGTTAGAAAAATAATATTGTTCCTTATTATTTATATTCTGTGCTTTAACCAATAAATCCTTTATTAGTCCATTTTCGAATGAAATGTTAACGGATTGTATATTAATCTGTTTTGTGTCCCTAATATCAGAACAACGTCTCATACCATCGTTTTCACTTACACATTTTTCAGAAGGATAATTATCATAGCCTTTGCTTTCAATTTTAGTATATTCTTTATTTTGTATTATATAAGAAATAGCAGATGTTTTTTTTAATTTAATGAAAGCTACATCAGCTCCTTTGTCATTTTCTAATTTTTGAATATGTGATAGATTTTCTTGCTCTTTTGCTGTAAGCATTTGGTACAAACTATCTGAGACTACTTTACAATCAATATTTGCTATTTTTGAAGAAGAAAATACTGCATTAATTGCATTTTGTAATGCTTTGTTATTCTTTAGTTGAAGATAGACAATTTGCACTTTTGGGGAAGTGTCAAGTTTAATTGTATAGTGATTTTCATGTTGAACAACTTCAAAAGTATAATTTGAATCTTTATAAGCAACAGTATATTTGTTTGTTGCTGAATTTTGACCAACTACACCCATTAGCTGCATAACTATAAATACTATTAGAAATGCCAATCTGAATAATTTTGTTGTTTTCATAAGGCGTTTGTTTTTTTATGGTTATTGTATTGTCGTTGTCAATATATTTGAGATTCTAATAAAATGTATTGATAGATAATCAAAAATCCCTGATATAGCGAACTGAAAGTCTCCTGTCCTTATTCCAGGTATCAATACTAAGAGTTTTATCTTCTATTGAACACATCCATGCCAAATTCGCAGAAGTACTTGCACTCCACCAAGCCCCGAGAGATCCAAGGGTTTGGAATTTACCATAATAAGTATAAAAGCCACCAGGCAAAGCACTGAAGCCACTACTGTTACTGCCATTTTCATTCCATCCAGTTATACTTTTTAGAGAAGTTTTAGCGATTTCTTTTCCTCCAAGTGTCTCAATTAAACTACCCCATTCAGACTTTGAAGGCAAATGCCATCCGGGAGGGCAAATGCTTTTTGCAGTATTCCAATCATACAGATAACCATACATCTTCACATTTCTTTCATCATCATTATATGCCCAACAGCCTGATGATGTTTTATAGCGAAGATTTTCTGCCATCCATACTTGATTTCCTATTTTTATAGTTTTATATACATTACCTTGTTGGTCGGTCATTCTTCCGAAACGCCCATCTTTCTTACAATACACTCTTACCGAATCCTTCAAATTATAATTATCTCCTTTGATTGTAATTCGCAGGGTGTTCCAGCCTTCGGCTAATTGCAGGTTGGAATTTACGGTGTTGACTTTAGCGATTACTTTTCCGTTACTGACGGAGCTTAGTGTGAGTGTACCATTCTGGAAGTAGGGATTGATTGCTTTTAGTGGCTGAAGGTTGATTTCCGATACAGTATCTCTGTTGGTTACGTTAAGGATATAAGGTTTCTTTAATGCCTTGTATTTGTCTTTAGCTTGTTGAGTAAATTGTTTTTGCCGTTCTATTGCCTCTTTTCGTTTCAGATCATTTTGTGTAGTGGTGTTTTCGGGGATATTTCGGAAATCGTCAGAAGAGTTTGATTTTTTAGGATATATGATTTTTAAGTCAGCCGGTCGGGCCAGTAGTATAAAATCAAATTTCAAGCCTACTTTCCATATCTTTTTTGCATCCGCCTCGGGAATTTCTGCCTTTACCACTTTGCCATTTACATTCTTATAAAATAAATCGTTCCTGTTAGGCGACCCCGGAGTGTTATAACCGTAGCCTCCTCCGGCTTTAGGTGCAGTAGGCGATAGCATAACATATAAATACGTGCCATAGTATTTGTTGGCCTTTGGCAAAAAGGCTAAAAGAACACAGTCGTTGTAATCCAAGAAGGATCGGCGAATATCTTTTTCTGCTATATGATGTTCAATTTCCCATTTGAAAATGCCATCGATGACAGGTTCTCCCAACAGTATAAACAACCTATAGTTAACTGTAATATTGGATATACAAATCCATTTTTTATGATCTAAATCATACTCATCATACTGATCATAGTGCGAATAACAATTTGCGGTTCCAACCGATGTATTCATGTTTGTTGTAACGATACCACTATATTCATATTGACTCTCTTTTAGATTTTCCTTATTATCAATAGACCAATTACCGGAAGGAATATAAGTCCTTTGAGCTGTAGTAAACAGGCTGATTTGCAGGATGGAGGCTAATAGAATAATCTTTTTCATATCGGTTTGATTGGAAAATTGTAAATTGTTTCTAAGAATGAGTTTTATGTATATATTCTGGTAATTCCCTGTTTTTCCCGTTTTTAATGTACCAAAGAGACATACAATTCTGCGTTTCTTTGTACCAAAACACCAAATTACCCTTTACATTATGAGTGTGCAATAAGCGGTAAGTTCCTCCGATGCTTTTGAGGTTACCATGGCTCCCGTTCAGCAGTTTTCGTCAGCTGGGCTAAAGTTGCCGTATATACGATTTGGCTCCATCGATGGCTTGATGGTAAAAAATTCCCATGCCCGACTTTTCGCCAAGTTCCACGCTTAATTCGGGACGTTGATTGGGTGTGGATTGCTTGGCTAAATTAAAGCCGGTGTTAAAAATCATCGTACCATCGTCAATGGCAATGTGATTTTACATACTTTGCCTTTTTATGCGGCAATACATCAAGTTTGTAACAAATCGTTGTTTCCCTTTCGCGTTATTTTGAGGGTATTAATTAGAATGTTCTGTGGGTTTGTAATGCTCAAGTTTTATTGTATCTCAACAGAATTGTCGGATAACTTCTGTTTTTGATATCGATATGTTATAAAATAACATGAGGTATTAGTTAGATAACCTGAGATTTCGGTCAAGTAACTTAGGTTTTCCAATAGCTTTCTTATGTGTTTGTGTTTCAACTTACGTGATCAATGAATTACCCCGGTAACTAAGAGCATCGCTTATGTAATCGGTGGAGTTACTATTGTTATATGTTAGAACACAGTTGCATTAAGTTTATTTATAGGAGTTAATCCTTAAGAAGATGCTGTTATTATAATTTTTACAAAAATAATTGAGTTGAAAACGATAAGCAATACTACTTTAGTAGTATTTTTACAATCTAAATAATTAATTTATTGGATTATGAGAACATGTCAACAGGTAAACGCCGCTGCTGATTTGATATCGAAATTGGCATTTTTTCAAACTATTTTAGACCGGCTTCCAGCCGTTGTGTATATTAATGAATTGCAAACACCGGGTGATCCGCTTTCGTGCAGGAATGTGTGGACAAACAGAACCGGACTTGATTTAGTAGGTTACTCGCAAAAAGAAATTACAGAAATGGGATACGGGTATTTTCAGCAGATACTTCATCCTGACGATTTAGAAATATTGCCAATACCTATTGAAATACAGTATGCAGATAAGTCTCTTCAGGTGCTTGTGTGTATGCAACGAATCAGATACAAAGGCCAGTCAGAATACCATTGGAGTTATGGACAGGGTGTGGTTCTCTCTTCTTTTGATAATGGTTCGCCGCGACAGTTATTGGTTGCAGCGATGGATATTACGGAATCTATGCATTCCGACAATCAATTGACGGCTGTTTTGAAAGAAATCAAACGCTTGAAAAGTAGTCTAAAGCTCACGGAATTGACGAAACGAGAGAAGGAAATACTAAAATTAATTGTACGTGGAAAAACAGACAAGGATATCTCTTCCGCATTGTTTATCAGTATTAAAACAGCTAAGAAACATCGAACCAACATTATTCGTAAAGCAGGAGTAAAAAACAGTGCCAGATTGGTGGCTATGGCTATGGAAGCGGGTGAATATTGAGGCATAAGTCATCAAGAATATTTACATTGCGTTCCTAATTCTATCTCAGAAAAAGAGATTATAAAATAAACTCATCTTGAATTTTATTTGAGCTATTATTTTAGGTTCAATTTTGCTTACTGATCCTACCTTACTGGCCTGTTTATTGCTTTTGCCCTTATTTTTGCCTATATTTGCACTTTGAAATAAAACAAGCATACAGAAATATAATATAATAATAACTAAATGATTACGACTGAACAACTGAAAGCAGTGTCAGAACGCGAGGACGCGTTGAGGAGGTACCTTTGACGTCGATAATAAAATAATACAACTCGAAGAAGAAGAACTGCGTACTCATGCCGAGAATTTTTGGGAAGATCAAAAGGCGGCCGAGGCGCAAATGAAGAAAATTCGCGAAATAAAAGTCTGGGTAGAAGGTTACAACGAAGTGCACAATGCTGTCGGAGAACTGGAACTGGCTTTCGATTTTTTCAAAGAAGGTGTAGCCGACGAGGCAGAGGTAGATACTGCCTATGCAAAATCGTTACAACTGATTGAAGATCTCGAAATGCGCAATATGTTGCGTCGCGAAGAAGACAAATTTGGTGCGGTTATAAAAATTGTGGCCGGTGCCGGTGGTACCGAAGCGCAGGACTGGGCTGATATGTTGTTCCGCATGTACCAACGCTGGTGCGAACGCCAGAATTACAAATGCGAAATCACCAACTTTCAGGAAGGCGATGAAGCCGGTATCAAAACCGTGACCATGCATGTGGATGGTGAGATGGCGTATGGATACCTGAAGTGTGAAAACGGAGTGCACCGTCTGGTGCGTGTTTCGCCTTTCAATGCTCAGGGCAAGCGAATGACGTCGTTTACCTCCGTTTTTGTAGTACCTTTGGTAGACGATACCATCGAAATTGAAGTCAATCCGGCTAACCTTAGCTGGGATACATTCCGTTCGAGTGGGGCCGGTGGACAGAACGTAAATAAGGTGGAAACCGGGGTGCGTTTGCACTACAAATTCACCAATCCGGTGACAAACGAACCGGACGAAATCGTGATTGAGAACACGGAGAGCCGTTCGCAGTTTGGCAATAAGGACAACGCAATGCGTTTGCTGAAATCGCAATTGTACGAACTGGAACTTGAAAAACGTCGTGCCGAATCGGCCAAGGTGGAAGCCGGGAAGAAGAAGATAGAGTGGGGATCGCAGATCCGAAGCTATGTATTCGACGACCGTCGTGTAAAAGATCACCGGACAAACTATCAGACTTCGAACGTAGGTGCCGTGATGGATGGCGATATCGATGCGTTCATCAAAGCCTACCTGATGGAATTCGGAGGCGAATAGTCTCTCAATGTGCTAATTGGTCAATGTGCCAATATGCCAATTGATTCTGCGATAGCAGATAAATTGTAAATCGTAAATAATTAAATTGTAAATAAAATAGGTATTATGAGTAAGAAAGCTATGCTGATGATCCTCGATGGCTGGGGAATCGGCAATAAATCGAAAGCCGACGTTATCTCTGAAACGCCGACTCCATACTGGGATTATTTAGTATCAACCTATCCTAACTCGCAATTGCAGGCATCGGGTGAAAATGTCGGTTTGCCCGACGGTCAGATGGGTAACTCCGAAGTGGGTCACCTCAATATCGGTGCCGGACGCGTGGTATATCAGGATTTGGTGAAAATCAATATTGCCTGCCGCGACAATTCTATTTTGAAAAATCCGGGTATTGTGGAAGCATATGAATATGCAAAAGCTAACGACAAGAAGATACACTTGCTGGGTTTGGTATCCAATGGTGGGGTACACAGTTCGTTGGATCATCTTTTCAAACTGACAGACATTGCAAAGCATTATGGCGTGGATAAAACCTATGTTCACTGCTTTATGGACGGTCGTGATACCGATCCACGCAGCGGAAAAGGGTTTATCGAAGCACTCGACAACCATTTGAAAGCTACCACCGGTAAAATTGCATCTATCATTGGCCGTTATTATGCAATGGACCGCGATAAACGCTGGGAACGTGTGAAAGAGTCGTACGACCTGATGGTGGAAGGTAAAGGAACTCCTGCTACCGATGCTGTTGCAGCTGTACAGACTTCGTATGATAACAGTGTTACCGACGAATTTATCAAACCGATCGTTTTGACCGATGCTGCCGGAGCTCCTCTGGCAAAAATCGAAAGTGGCGACGTGGTGATCTTCTTTAACTTCCGTAACGACCGTGCCAAAGAGTTGACTATTGTATTGACTCAGCAGGATATGCCGGAGGCCGGAATGCACACCATTCCCTTGCACTATTACACGATGACTCCGTATGATGCTAAATTTCAGGGGTTGCACATTTTGTTCGACAAGGATAACGTACACAATACGCTGGGCGAAATCGTATCGAAAGAGGGTTTGAAGCAGTTACGTATTGCAGAGACCGAAAAATATGCTCACGTTACTTTCTTCTTCTCCGGCGGTCGCGAGGCCGAATTCGATGGCGAAGAGCGTATTTTGATCCCTTCTCCGAAGGTGGCAACGTACGATTTACAACCGGAAATGAGCGCGTTCAAAGTGGCCGACGCTTTGACAGAGGCTATCAACACGCAGAAATTCAACTTTATAGCTGTGAATTTTGCTAACGGCGATATGGTAGGTCATACCGGCGTATACGAAGCCATTGAAGCGGCCGTTAAGGCGGTTGACAAATGTCTGAACCAGGTGGTTGAAGCTGCTAAAAAGAACGGCTACGAAGTAATCATCATTGCCGACCACGGAAATGCCGATAATGCGGTAAATGCTGATGGTTCTCCAAACACGGCTCACTCGCTGAATCCGGTTCCTTTTGTATATGTATCCGACAAAAAAGATGCAAAAGTTGAAAACGGGATTTTGGCCGATGTAGCTCCTTCAATTTGCGGTTTGCTGGGTATTGCTCAACCAACCGAAATGACAGGAAAGAACCTGATTCATTAATTCGAATCGATAATATAGCTCCCTTCTTTGATGATATTTCAGGGAAGGGAGTTTTTTTATGGCAATTTTTGACCTATAATTGCGTTATAATTGACAAAGAAATTAATCTGATGAAGCGAATTTTAGTAATTCTGACCTGCTCTTGTCTGTTTCTGGGGAATCTTTTTGCCGAAGAGGATTACCATGAAGCGGATCAACGAACATGGCACTATGGCTTTACGCTTGGATTAAATTCGTACGGATTTGCTGTAACGCCCCGTAATCCTCAATTGGCAGGGGCTCAGGTATCGTCGTTTACACCCGGTTTTACGGTAGGTATTATCGGCGATCTGCGGCTGAATAATTTTTTTAATCTCCGCTTTACGCCTTCGCTTAATTTTACGCAACGAACGATATCGTATCAAGACCTTACTACATCTACTCGCTGGCCGGATCAGACTGTTCAGTCTACGTTCGTTACATTACCGTTTTATCTGAAGTACCGGTCGGTATGGTATTACCGTACGCGTCCTTATCTCATTGCCGGTGGGGGCATTGATTGTGATTTACAGCGGTCAAAAGATGTACCGGTCTACCTGAAACCATATAGCCCGTTTATCGCTTTTGGTATGGGATGCGATATCTATTTCGATTTTTTTCGTTTGTCGCCGGAATTCAAATTCTGTCTGGGTCTGAACAATGTATTGTCGTCGTATGATATTAAAATATCGGGATCAAGGCAATATACCGATGTCATTTCCCGGCTCACCTCCAAAGCATTCGTGCTGACATTTAACTTTGAATAGTTATTCGGTCAGAAATTTACGGATAGTCTCCTCTGTTTTAGCCATTGCTTTTTCCAGTTGGTCGTTGACAATAACAATGTCAAATTTCGGAGCAAACTCAAGTTCCCATTCCGCTTTGTTGATGCGCTGCTCAATTACTTCGGGAGCATCCGTTCCACGACCTGTCAATCGTTTGCGAAGCTCTTCCACCGATGGTGGTTGAACAAACACAGCCAATGCTCTGTCGCCGAAATATTTCTTGATATTGACTCCGCCTACCACATCTACGTCGAAAATCAGGTTTTTGCCTTCTGCCAGACAGCGTTCCACTTCGCTTTTGAGCGTTCCGTAGAATTTATCAGGATAAACCTCTTCAAATTCGATAAATTCGTCGTTAGCTATCTTTTGACGGAAGGTTTCGGGTGTCAGGAAGAAGTACTCCACGCCATCTTTCTCCTCTCCACGGGGAGCCCGGCTGGTGGCCGAAACGGAAAAGCCGAGGTTGAAATTCTGCTGAAGAAGATGCTGTATCAGTGTGCTCTTGCCGGAACCGGACGGAGCTGAAAAGATTATTACTTTACCGGACATAAGTTACTTGTTGTTTCTCGCAAAGACGCCAAGACGCAAATAAAATATCTGTATCAGGCGCTTTTATAATTTTTTGTTGGATATGTAGTTATAAATTATTTACAATTCGTGTAATGCCGTTCTTTATGAATGCTTCGTTGAAATTGATTAACAAGCCAAGTTTGTAATTTGTGATCTTTAGGTACGTCAGTAGTTGTTTGGGATGAACGGCGATCACCTTTTCAACGGATTTAAGTTCAACTATTACTTTTTGATCTACAATGAGATCCGCTCTGAAGCCGATGTCTAATTTTAATGTATCCCAAATAACAGGCAGGCTTTTTTGTCTCTCTACAAATAATCCCTGTTTGGTCAGCTCATGATACATTATTTCTTCATATACAGACTCTAACAGACCCGGACCAAGTTTTGAATGTATATTGAAAGCTACATTGACAATTATTCTTGCTAATTCGTTTTCAGTCATATACAATCATTTTTTAATGAGTGGATAGTCTTGAGTCATGTATTCTTATTGCGTCTTGGCGCCTTTGCGAGAAACAGGGGTTAAAGTACGTTTAGCACCTGTTCTTTGATCTGCTCCAGCTCGTCTTTCATCAGAACGACGATTTTTTGCAGTTCGGCATGGTTGGCCTTTGAACCGAGCGTATTGATTTCGCGGCCCATCTCCTGAGCGATAAAACCGAGTTTTTTGCCGGGGTTGTGCTCTTTCTTCATCGTTTCGCGGAAATAATTCAGGTGGTTTTGCAAACGCGATTTTTCCTCGTTCACATCCAATTTTTCGATATAGAAAATCAATTCCTGTTCAAAACGATCGGCATTGTAATTATCGTTCACGTTTTGCAGGCCATCGCGCAGACGGGATTTGATGCGTTCGATCCGTTCGGTTTCATATTGTCCCACCGTTCCGAGTAATCGTTCGATGTTGTCGACCTTCGCAGTGAAAACGTTTGCCAGCGAAGCTCCTTCCTGAATACGGAATTTTACCAGCTGGTCGATCGCCTCCTGAGTAATTTTTGCCACTTCGAGCCATTCGTTTTCTTCGAGCTGTTGTTCTTCATTTTTCAGTACTTCCGGTAGACGAAGCAGCGTGGAAAACCAATCGGCAGGCAGTGGAATGTTTTCTGTTTCGGACAGTTGCTTGATCTGGTTATAGTAATCTTTCAGGATAGCGCTGTTGATTTGCGTGGGGGCAACGGCACTGGTGCTGGCGATATTGATGTTCAAATCTACTTTACCCCGTTCGAGCTGCTGGGTCACCATACGACGCAAATCCAGATCTTTTTCACGGTATTGCCCGGGCATCCGTGTCGAAATATCCATTTGTTTACTATTCAGAGATTTGATTTCGATTCTGATTTGTTTGTCGTTGTAGGTACCGGTGGCTTTGCCATAGCCGGTCATAGATTGAAGCATGATGTTATGTTCTAAAATTAGAGCGCAAATGTACGCTTTTTTGGGTTAAAAATAGTACTTTTGTGCCACTATTTAGCGCTGTAGTATTATGGCGTTATTTGTCTCTAAATACTTAATTATGTCTTCAATACTTCATATCGAAACATCCACTACCGTTTGTTCTGTGGTTTTATCGGAGAACGGAAAGGTTGTTTCGGAACGAATTTCTCTTACCGGCCCGTCACATGCCTCTTTGTTGAGTGTTTTTGTGCAGGAAATACTTCAGGAAACCAAAGCGCATCCCGATGCGGTTGCCGTGAGTTGCGGCCCGGGCTCTTACACGGGGCTGCGTATCGGAGTTTCTACAGCCAAAGGGCTTTGCTACGGCTGGAATGTCCCTCTCATTGCCGTTAATACGCTTCAGTTGCTTGCTTCGACGGTTGCAACCGAAACACAAGCCGAAGAAAATACGCTTTTCTGTCCGATGATCGATGCCCGTCGCATGGAGGTTTTCTCGGCTTTCTACGACAAGGATCTCAAGCTGTTCCGCGAAGTTGCTGCCGATATTGTGGATGAAAATTCTTATCTCGATATTTTGGCCGGTCATAAAGTGCTCTTTTTTGGAAACGGAGCCGACAAATGCCGTAGCAGTATCACACATGCCAATGCCCAATTTATAGACGATATTCACCCCAAGGCTGCAAACATGATTCCGTTGGCCGAAAAAGCTTTTGCTGCCGGAGAATTTGTGGATGTGGCTTACTTTGAACCATTTTATCTCAAAGAATTTGTGGCAACAGTTCCCAGGAATAAGGTGCTGAATGTGGAACAAGGGACAAAGAAAAATCATAAAGACGATTGAGTCTGAAAGATCTTTAAGATGAACTCATCTTGGCTTTTTATTTTTGACCTCCCATTAACTCCCTTCGGTCGTTGACCGTTGGTTCCTCCAAAGGAGGGCTGTAACATTGTAAAATGAATAACATTTCCTTATTTTAAGACTAAATTCCTCCCCTTTGGGGAGGTTAGGTGGGGTCAGTAAGTAAAAATGAAGAGAAAATACTTTACCAAAGAAAAATCAAAACAACTTCGGTAAGAAAATTTACACGAAATTTGACTACGTTTCAAAACAATGAACAGGCCGATCTGGCATTGCAGTATATTCAATGCACCGATCAACACCTGTTTCTGACCGGTAAGGCAGGAACGGGCAAAACCACTTTTTTGAAACGTTTACGCGAGATTTCGCCGAAACGCATGATTGTGGTCGCCCCGACGGGTGTTGCTGCCATCAATGCCGAAGGAGTTACCATCCACTCCTTTTTTTCGTTGCCTTTTACGCCGTTTATTCCGAAAGAGGCGAGGGTAGAGAATGAAAATGAGCGTCAATACCGCTTCTCACGCATCAAGATAGACATTTTGCGGAGTCTGGATCTGCTGGTAATCGATGAAATCAGTATGGTGCGGGCCGATATTCTCGATGCCATCGACGAAGTGTTGCGTCGCTATAAAAACCGGAACAAACCTTTCGGCGGTGTTCAGTTATTGATGATCGGCGACCTGCAACAGTTGCCCCCGGTGGTGACCGATGCCGACTCGGAAGTGTTGACGCGCTACTACGATACCAATTTCTTTTACGGAAGCAGAGCTTTAGGTAAGACTCGTTTTGTGACTGTAGAACTGCAGCATATCTACCGGCAAAGCGAAGCGAAATTTATCGGATTGCTCAATGCCGTACGCGACAATCAACTGTCGCCCCAAATGATCGACTTGTTGCGTCAGCGTACGATTCCGGGCTTTCAGGCCGACGATTATATCATGCTGACCACGCATAACCATCAGGCGCAACGTATCAACGATCAACGCCTGAAAGAGTTGAAGAATGCCTCCTGGTTCTTCAAGGCAAAGGTCACCGGCGACTTTCCCGAAGGTTCGTATCCTACCGATTTTGAACTGGAACTGAAACCGGGAGCCCGTGTTATGTTCCTCAAAAACGATTCATCGCCGGAAAAGGCCTATTTCAATGGAAAAATCGGGGTAATAACCTCTATCGACGACGATACCATTTACGTGCAGAGCGAGGGCGAAGAGCGCATTATTGCCGTGCATCCTATGGAGTGGAACAACATGCAGTATACCATCGATGACACGACGCAGGAGATCGCTGAAACGGTGATCGGCACTTTTGAGCAATACCCGCTCAAGCTGGCCTGGGCCATTACCATTCACAAAAGTCAGGGGCTTACCTTCGACAAGGTGGTGATCGATGCGCGGGCTGCGTTTGCTCACGGACAGGTGTATGTGGCTCTGAGTCGTTGCCGTTCGCTCGATGGATTGGTGTTGAGTACGCCGATACATCAGCACAATTTGATTAACAATGCGGAGATTGAACAGTTCTCGCGTCTGCAAAAAGAGCACGCACCGTCGCAGGAAACCTTGCATACGGCGCAGCAATATTATATGCAGGAGCTGTTGATCGATCTATTCGATTTTACTTCGTTGCAAAAAGAGATCATTAACCTGATATACCGTTTGCGGGAAAACGAACAGGTAGTGAGTGGAAATATTCATGAGTCCGTTCGCACTATAAAAGAGTTTATAAATCAGGATATTGTTGAAATTGGTATTAAATTCCATTCTCAGATCAACGAACTGATTGCTCAGAACGGCGATGTGGAAAATAATCCCCTGTTGCAGGAGCGAATCAGAAAGGCAACTTGCTTTTTCGGTGAAAAAATAGACCGTTGTATGGCCGATGTGGATGCGTTGGAATTTGAAACCGACAACAAAGCGATTCGCAAGAGCATTTCCGAAGCATTGGATAAACTAAAGGTACAAATCGTCGGTAAAAAACTGGCGCTGAAGAGTTGTGCGGATGGTTTTCGCCTGAGCGAATATCTTTCGGCAAGAGCCAAAGCGATACTGAAGGGCGATAAAGCCGAAACTGAAAGGCCTAAATCGGCCTCGTTGAAGTCGTCGGTTCATCCCGATCTGTTGCTGAAGTTACGGGCCTGGCGCAACGCTACTGCCGATCAACAAAATGTGCAGCCTTATGATGTATTGCGACAAAAATCGCTTGACGAACTGCTAGCGAAGCTTCCGACCAATAAGAAACAGCTCAAAGATATCAAAGGTCTGGGAGCAAAACGTATCCGGGAGTATGGCGACGAACTGATTGCGATTATTACCGAATATATGCAGGAAAAAGGACTTGCCATTGCAATCGGGACCGAAGAGCAGGAACCGGAAGGGAAAGTCAATACTTTTGATGTGACTTATAAGCTATTTTCCGGTGGATTGAATGCCGAAGCTATCGCTAAAGAGCGCGGCCTCACGCTTACCACCATAGAGGGTCATCTGGCCCGGTTTGTAAAAGAAGAAAAGATCGATATTTCGGTACTGTTGCCCGACGATAAATTGCAGAAAGCGCTCACCTATTTCAAATCGGCGGAAACGACAGGCCTTACCGCTGCCTTCGAAGCGCTTCAGGGGGCATTGTCGTACGGCGAATTGAAATATGTGCTCAGTTATTTGAACCGACTCTAAAAGACCTCGAAACTCACGTTGTTTTGTAATTTGTATCACAAACTAACCATCAGAAGATGAAGAAAACGTATCTTATTATCTTATTGTTGTGCTTTGTTGTTGCTTCGTTTGCGCAACAAGTGCGATTGGGTGTGACGCTGAGCGGTGGAGGAGCGCTTGGCTTTGCTCATATCGGGGCGTTGCAGGCGCTCGAGGAGGCCGGATTTCACCCGCAGTTTGTCTCCGGAACCAGCATGGGTGCCGTTGTAGGCTCATTTTATGCGGCGGGATACTCTCCCCAACAAATTCTTGTCATGACTCAAAATGAGAAGATGTACAAAAAAAGCAAGCTTATTAAAGTATTGCCACACAGCGATGCCACGGGTCTGTCTACGCATAATGCCTTGCGAACAGTATTGAAGAAATATATTCCGAGCGACGATTTCGATAGCCTTCCCAAACGGTTTTTCTGCTGTGCCACCGACCTTACAAACGGTCAGGCAGCCTATTTCGGGCATGGTAAACGGCTGAGCGAATATGTGGTAGCCTCTGCTTCCATCCCGGGCGTGTTCGATGCGATTACGATCGACTCGACCAGTTACGTGGATGGTGGGGCGTTAAACAACATTCCCACGCAACCCATTCGTCCGCTTTGTGATGTGGTAATTGGAATAAATGTTGATACCTACGATCATGGAATGAAGCTGACAGGGCCAATCAGTGTGCTAAATAAGACGGTGAAGGTGGTGCTTGCCCATAATTCAAAGCAGGGTGCCGATATGTGCGATTTTTTGATTAATATTCCGCACAACAAAAAGATCAGCTCTTTCAGTTACGGGCGGTACAAGGATATTTACATGAACGGGTACATTGCCGTAAAGAAATATCTCGAAGAGCATCCTGAGATTTTAAAATATGCCAACAAAGACGAGCAAGAGGCGGCCGGGATGACTGTTGGATCACAAACACAAAATTAAATATATCCGAATCAATCGTACATGGAGAGAACATTAGTCTATCTTTTTGAAGAGGCGGTAGATCGTTATTCCGAACGCCCCTTTTTATTTGAAAAAATCACCGATAAATTTCAGGAAACCACATACAAACAGACCCGCGGGCAGGTGTATCGCCTGGGAGCGGGTTTACAGGCCATCGGAGTGCGCAAGGGCGACACGATGGCATTACTGTCTGAAGGCCGCAACTGGTGGATTATGGGCGAACTGGCGATGTTTTACGCCGGAGCGATCAACGTTCCGCTCTCCATTAAATTAGAAGAGAGCAATGATCTGTTGTTTCGTCTGCAACATGCCGATGTAAAGTTTATTATGGTTTCGGGCAATCAGTTACCCAAGATCAGAGTCATCATCGATCGGTTGCCTGCCGTGCAAAAGGTAATTGTGCTTGATAGGCAGGAGGAGTATGCCACCAAAGAGGTGTTTATTGGCGAAATACTGGAAGTTGGCGATCAATATCTGCAAGAGCATTCGGAAGAAGAATTTCTTGCAATAGCCAAATCGTTGAAAAATGAGGATTTGGCAACCATTACCTATACCTCCGGTACAACTGCCGAACCCAAAGGAGTGATGCTGACTCACCGTAACTACACTGCCAACGTAGCGCAGGCACTTACTTTGCTTGATATTCCCGAAACATGGCGTACGTTGGTTATTTTGCCGCTCGACCACTGTTTTGCGCATGTGGCCGGGTTCTATATTTTCATGAAATCGGGTGCCGGAGTGGCAACCGTGCAGGTGGGTAAATCGCCGCTGGAGACTTTACGGAATATTCCGGTAAACATCAAGGAGATAAAGCCACACATGATTCTGAGTGTGCCGGCACTGGCCAAAAATTTCCGCAAGAATATCGAGAACGGGGTGCGTGCGCAGGGTAAATCGCTGAATCGACTGTTTCATCTGGCACTGAAAGTGGCTTATATTTACAATCAGGACGGTTGGAACAAAGGGGCAGGGTGGAGATGTCTGCTTAAACCGTTGGTTACACTCTTTGATAACGTTCTCTTTTCAAAACTGCGCGATAGCTTCGGTGGCAATCTTCAGTTTTTTATCGGAGGTGGCGCGCTGCTCGACAAGGACTTGCAGCAATTCTACTATGCCATCGGTATCCCGATGTTTCAGGGCTACGGATTGTCGGAGGCCACACCGATTATCTCGTCCAACGGACCGGTAAACCATAAATTCGGCTCGTCGGGAGTGTTGGTACAACCGCTCGACATCAAAATTCTGGACAACGACGGCAAAGAGTTGCCTGCCGGAGAGAAGGGAGAGATTGTTATCCGCGGCGAAAATGTGATGGCCGGTTACTGGAAAAATCCTCTGTCGACAGCCGACACGGTAAAAGAGGGTTGGCTCTACACCGGCGACATGGGATATATTGGCAAAGACGGTTATCTTTATGTTTTGGGTCGTTTCAAGAGCCTGCTGATCGGTAGCGACGGCGAAAAATACAGTCCGGAGGGCATCGAAGAGGCTTTGGTCTCGATGACACACCATATCGATCAGGTAGTGCTGCACAATAACCAGGATGCTTACACAACGGCGTTACTCGTGCCTAACACAGAGGCGCTGAAACGCCATGTCAAACATGCAGCTGACTCACCCGAAGGACGCAAAGAGGCTGTGCAACTGCTGGTGAACGAAATAAACAAGTTCAGAGTCGGAGGCGTACATGCGGGCATGTTTCCCGAGCGATGGCTACCCACCACGTTTGCCGTATTGCCCGAACCGTTTACCGAACAAAACCACATGGTGAACAGCACCATGAAAGTAGTACGCGGAAAAGTGGAAGAGGTCTATGCCGAAACCATCGATTTTCTTTACACCGCCGAAGGAAAGAATATGCTGAACGAAAGGAATTTGCAGAATATATTTTAGGAGAGTAAAGAACAAAGAATAAAGAGCAAAGAGGATAATCTGCGGAAGGAATATTTTCTCCAAAGGTATATTGAACTTAAATAAGCAGATTGATAGGTGGCGCGATTGAAACGCGTATTGTCTATTAAAACAATAGGAGCGAATGATTATCAAATTCAATTCACTTACCACTTATCCCTTACCACTAACCACTAATTTATGATCGATACTTCACAATTTACAGATAAAAAAGCGGCTTACCTCACGTTGGGTTGCCGCCTCAATTTCTCGGAAACCTCCGCCATCGGCAAAACATTGTCCGACGCGGGGTTTCGCAAGGTGCGCGCTGGCGAACAGGCCGACATCTGCGTGATTAATACCTGCTCGGTGACCGATATTGCCGACAAAAAATGCCGTCAGGCCATCCACAAGATGGTGCGCAATCATCCCGATGCCTTTGTGGTGGTGACGGGCTGCTATGCCCAGTTGAAACCCGAAGAGATTGCCGGGATTGAGGGCGTGGATCTGGTGCTTGGAGCCAACGAAAAGTTCGACGTGCTCAACTTTATCGAGGATCTGCACAAAAAGGGTCGGGGAGAGGTACACTCTACGGCCATCGACGACGTGAAAGCGTTTCATCCTTCGGTCTCGCACGACGACCGCACCCGCTTTTTCCTGAAAGTACAAGACGGATGCGACTACCGCTGCAGTTATTGTACTATTCCGTTTGCACGGGGCAAGAGCCGGAACGGCACCATCGCCGACACGGTGAAGATTGCTGAACAGGCAGTCGCCGAAGGGGCAAAAGAGATCGTTTTGTCGGGCATCAACATCGGCGATTTCGGCAAATCGACCGGCGAAACCTTCTTCGAACTGGTAAAAGCGCTCGATAATGTCAAAGGTGTAGAGCGCTACCGTATTAGCAGTATCGAACCAAATCTGATTACAAACGAAATCATCGACTTCGCAGCCAATTCGGCTCATTTTGTGCCTCACTATCATATTCCGTTGCAATCGGGCAACAACGAGATCCTCGGTTTGATGCGTCGACGCTACAAACGCGAACTCTTTGCCGAGCGCATAGAAGAAATAAAGCGCGTGATGCCCGATGCCTTTATCGGCGTGGATGTAATTGTGGGCGTACGGGGCGAAACGGACGAACATTTCGAGGATGCCTATCGTTTTATCGAAAGTCTACCCATCTCGCAACTGCATGTCTTCACCTACTCGGAACGGCCCGGCACCAAAGCGCTGGAAATAGAGTACACCGTGCCGATGCAGGTGCGCAAACAGCGCAGCGAACGGTTGCACGAACTGTCGGAACGCAAAACCAGGGCATTCTATGAAAGTCAGATCGGACGCAGCGCTAAAGTGCTTTGGGAATCGACCAAAAAAGGTGAATGGATGCACGGTTTCACGGAGAATTACGTGCGTGTTTCCGCGCCCTACGACAAATCAAAGATCAACACCATCGAAGAGGTGGTTTTGAAAGGATTTCATCCCGAAGAAGAACACGGAATGATGAGCTTGGACTGCGAGTTAATACACAGTATGCAGTAAACAGTACGCAATATAGCGGGTAAAAATCGTAAGCATGCTTTAATTGTCTACCCCCAACCCCCTTGAGGGGGCTGTAACCTTGCAAAGTGAGCACAATTACCTCATTTTACGGTCTTATGCCTCCCCTTCAGGGGAGGTTGGGAGGGGTAGATAACAAAGAACTAAAAATCAATAGAAAGGAAAAGCCGGGAATTGTTCAGTGATGGAATCCCGAAACTAATAAATTTTGGAACAACATATTTCGTATGCAATTTGAACTACAACATACCGACCCGAAATCGAATGCACGTGCGGGAGTGATAACCACTGACCATGGAACGATTGAAACGCCTATTTTTATGCCGGTGGGCACGGCGGGATCGGTGAAAGCGGTGCATCAGCGCGAACTGAAGGAGGATATCAAGGCACAGATTATTCTGGGAAACACCTACCATCTCTATCTGCGTCCGGGCTTGAACATTATTGAGAAGGCCGGCGGACTGCATAAGTTCAACGGGTGGGATCGGCCTATCCTCACCGACAGTGGCGGCTATCAGGTCTTTTCGCTTAGTGACAACCGCAAGCTGAAAGAGGATGGCGCGCACTTCCGTTCGCATATCGATGGCTCCAAACACCTCTTCACGCCCGAAAATGTGGTGGACATTCAGCGTATCATCGGAGCCGACATCATTATGGCTTTCGACGAATGCACGCCCGGAACGGCCGATTACGATTATGCCAAACAATCGATGGAGCTCACCCATCGCTGGCTGGCGCGCGGCCTTGCGCATTTCGACGAAACGGAACCGAAGTACGGATATTCGCAAACCTATTTCCCTATTGTTCAGGGCTGTGTTTATCCCGACCTGCGTAAGCAGTCGGCAGAGTTTATCGCGGCGCAAAACCGGGAAGGAAATGCCATCGGAGGCCTTGCCGTGGGCGAACCGACCGATAAAATGTACGAGATGATAGAGGTGGTGAACGAGATTCTGCCCAAAGACCGTCCGCGCTACCTGATGGGAGTGGGTACGCCCGCCAACATTCTGGAGGGGATCGAACGCGGAGTGGATATGTTCGATTGCGTGATGCCCACCCGCAATGGCCGCAACGGAATGTTGTTTACCAGTCAGGGCATCATGAACATGAAGAACGAGAAGTGGAAAGACGACTTTTCGCCCATCGATCCAGTGGGCACGTCGTACGTCGACTCGTTCTATTCCAAAGCATACCTGCGCCATCTGTTCCATAGCCAGGAGTTTCTGGCCATGCAGATAGCTTCGATACATAATCTGGCCTTCTATCTGTGGCTGGCGGGTGAAGCGCGCAAACACATCATTGCCGGCGATTTTAGCAGCTGGAAGCCCCAAATGGTGCGTCAGGTGTCACAACGCCTCTAAACAGCGCATTCCAAGGGTCTATTCAATAAACTGTGTCAGGGAAAGATTTTAATAGACATTCCATCTGTGTTCAAAAATAATAATAAATTGCGCCATAATTTGCTTCCATCCAGCTATAGGACCTACGTTTTCAAATAATTTTGTTTGTACCAGATAAAGCAACTTCATAAGCGCTTGATCATTGGTAAAAACACGTTTTGATTTAGTGACCTTTCGTAGCTGACTATTAAAGCTTTCAATGATATTGGTTGTGTAAATTATCTTTCTTATCATATCAGGAAACTCAAACATTTGAGACAGTTTATCCCAGTTTTCAAGCCAAGATTTAATGATATATGGATATTTAGCAGACCATTGTTCATCAAACTTAGCCAAAGCCTTTTCTGCTTGTTTTTTATCGTTTGCTTGATAAACTTCTTTCAACGAAGCAACTACTGCTTTGCGATCTTTGTAAAAAACATATTTCAACGAATTTCTTATTTGATGGACAATACAAAGTTGAACCTTTGTTTGCGGGAATACAGCTTCAATTGCTTGAGCAAATCCTTTCAGATTATCAATACTGGCAATCAATATATCCTGAACCCCTCGACGATGTATATCATTGAGAACCGACAGCCAAAAACCAGCACTCTCGGCTTGACCGATGTACATCCCCAATAAATCTTTGATTCCCTCGCGATTGATTCCTATCAAGCAGTATACCGTTTTGCTTTTGATGGAATTATCTTCGCGAACCTTATAATGAATGGCATCCATCCAAACAATCGGATATACACTCTCTAACGAGCGGGTCTGCCATTGTTCTATTTCAGGGACTATCTTGTCTGTAATTGAGGTTATGGTTGCCGGAGAATATTCATCTGGTACATTGCACTCAAATGATCGCAAATATCGGTATAGCTCATTCCCAGAGCATATAAACTAATTATTTTATGATCAATCCCATCTCCAAGCGTTGTCTGACGCTTGGCTAATAACGTAGGATCAAAACTTCCATTACGATCACGCGGAGTGCTCACCTGGATGGGACCATAGTCTGTCTTTACCTGTTTGCTGCTTGCTCCGTTTCTTCTATTTTTGCCATTTGAATCTGATAAATGACTGGCAATTTCTCCTTGCAAGCCTGCTTCCAACAGTCGTTTCAACGAAGGAGCTAATACTCCATTTTCTCCGGAAAGGCTTTCTCCTTGTCGTAAACGCTCTATTGCTTCTGGTTCAAATGACTTGTAGTCAAATTTTTCTTGATTATCCATCCTGCTGTGTTAAGTGTTAGTAAAGTTATAATTTTACTCCTTTCCCTGACACAGTTTATTGAATAGACCCATGGTTTGTTTTGACATCGTTCGTCTGGGGTTATTTATGCGGTGTCCCTACAGGACACGCTCTCTTCTTACATTCTCTTATCGATTCTTACTCTAAACAGGTCATACCTATGGCATGTTAGTCCCATCGGGACAATAGGTTTATAGGAAAATATAATTTCGGCGGAGATATAGTGCCGTAGGTACGATACTTTATATAGAACTCGTCTTGACTTTTTCTTGATAGCATATTTTATTATCAATTTTGCCTACTGACCCCTCCTAACCTCCCCCAAGGGGAGGAATTTGGTCACAAAATTTAGAAGATTCTGTTTGTATCACAACGTTACAGCCCTCCTTTGGAGGGTTGGGAGGTCAAAAAATAAAAAGTCAAGATAACTTCATAATCTATAGCACAAATCATTCGGCACAGTGCCGACTTTGAGGCAGACCGGCAATGCAGCATCAAAAATCAGTCCGGCCAATGAAAAACTTTTGCCTGCATTTTTTTCTTCTGCGGCTGCAGAGCCAAAAGTTTTGCCTGCTTTAAAATGAAAAGCACCTGCAGAGAGATTTAAAGCAGCTGCATCGTAAAAAGTTTTGCCTGCATCTTTTTCTTCTGCGCCTGCAGAGCCAAAAGTTTTGCCTGCTTTAAAAGGAAAAGCGCCTGCAGATAATTTTAAAGCAGCTGCAGCGTAAAAAGTTTTGCCTGCATATTTTTTCTTTGCGCCTGCAGAACGAAAAGTTTTGCCTGCTTTAAAAGAGAAAGCGCCTGCAGAAAGTTTTAAAGCGGTTGCAGAGTCAAAAGTTTTGCCTGCACCATTTGACAGAGTGGAGCAGAAAAGAAAAGAAGTGCCTTCGTTTTTTAAACCTTTGGTGCAACTTTGTTCAATGTCGTGACATAAGACAAAGTTGGCCTCCGAAAATTTGGTAACCGGCAACGCGCTGTTTTACATTTGCCGGTGATATGTGCACAAGTTTCAAACCGCTAAATACCAATTATGTATGAAAGAGTATAGCGCAGTGCTTCATCTCCGCTCCAAAGAGCCGGGGGGAATTTACAACCTGGGCGGAAAGGTTTATGCCTGTCTGACAAATCAGGCCAGTTTGTACCCCAATCTCGATCCGCCACTTGCCACTCTTGGCACCCAAGTGGAAACTCTCGACACCCTTATGAAGGGGAAAGACGGCAGTAAACACCAGAATCAGGCCATTATCGATCAGGCCGAGGTGGTGTATAAGATACTGAAGTCGTATGTGTTTTATGTAAACAAGGTGGCGCAGGGCGACAAAGCCACCATTTTGTTATCGGGCTTCGATTGCAACAACGAACCGACTCCCCGCCAACAGCCGGGTAAGGCATTGATACGCCGCATCGAAGATGGTAACCTCTCGGGAAGCGTCAAGATTTATGCCGAAGCGCTCGAAGATGCCGACCGTTACAAGGTGGAGGTTGCTCCCTCGTCGACCGGAGAGTGGAAGACGGTGCTCGACCACGGCACGCTCAATAAACTGGAGCTGAACGGCATGGATCGGGGCAAAGAGATCTGGTTCCGCATCAACGGCGGCAACGCCAAAGGGTGGGGCGATGCAAGTGAACCGGCATCGTTTATCCCCCGCTGACAAGGGGTAGTTACATCCTCTACAGCCGATAGCCCTTCTCGTACGGGTGGTGCTACGGCTCAACAAACAATCCGGCCCGCACGAGCCGGATTGTTTGTGTTTAAAAGCAGAAAACAATTTTAACCTAATTGTTTGTATAATAAAAGTGTTTTTGTAGATTTGGGGCGGGAAATAAAATCATTGTCAGGATCAGAACCAACGGTCAGCGACCAACGGAAGCTAATTTGCAGAATTCAAGAATTAGCAGAATAATGGGAACAAGTTACGTTGTAGCCAAACTTGCGCTAGTAAGAGCCAATAGTAATATCGGCAGAAATTGAGAAGATAAATTTATTGTATTATTTTAGTCTTTTTGATAGAATGGAGCAAAATGAATTATTGATAAAGTTTGTAGAATTAGTTCCTAGAGATGTTCACAACCGTAAAGGATTTTCATTTGAAAAGAGCAACTACCATTTGCTAAGTTCAACTGAAAAGTATATAGTGGACGTTTTCAATTTATATAATAGGCTGAATGAGCTATATAAGGATTTAGAAAGAGTAATTATTTTTGTCAAAAGGTATCCCACTGCAAAGTATTATGAAAGCAATAACATTGACAAACTAGTTTACATTAAATATCACACAGAAGTTTATCTTCATAAAATACACACGATATTAGAAGTGATGAAATTAATTTTAAATGATGTGTATGAGTTGAAAATAGTAGAACAAGATTGCACTTGGAACAAACTTAAGAACAACCCACAAGTCAACCAAACAAAAGCTTACAAGATTGTTGAAGCTTTTCATAAATCTTTTGAGCAAATCATTGAGGCACGACACAAAAATACACATAGGGCATTATTTAATAACGGGGTTGATAGTGATTTAGAAATAGCATTAGACATTTATAAGATATCAGATAAGTTGGCTTTCGGTGTTGATTTAGAGTTTATGAGAATATATCCCCCAATGTTAGTTAATTATGAACTCAAATTACATAGGAAAAAACGGATTGATTTTATGCAAAAGTCAAATGAAGTTGCAAAGAAGTATTTTGATATGTTCATCAAAGAAATTCTACAGGTTACAATTTTGAAACATGCTGAGAAAACAAAAGAGGAATAAATAATAATCCCCCCCAGCTGGCGCAGATCTCCTGAGCTGAGCCCGAGCAAACGGAGAAGAACTCTGTTCATTCGGAGATATAGCAACTAATTATATCGGCGGTAGGATACCCCTATATCCTCTTAAGTGGACTTTGGGATAGTTAACAGAGAGAGATTTGCAAATATATTGCAGCAGTACAAAAAACGGATAAGACAGCATAATTGACGTTGGCAGATTAAAGCCCCTTCAGGGGTTGGGGTAAATATCGCTACCACGCGATTCTACCCAGATGGATATGAAGCAGGAAGTTGAAAATAACTCCGCTCTTCAAGGCAGAGAAAATAGCAAGGTAAAACGTACGGGGCTTTAGCCCTGAAATTCCGCTTTCTCGCGGCTAAAGCCAATCGGTGAAGCATCGTTGAAAGCCCCGCCCTGAAGGACGGGGTTAGGATAGCTCCCGGGAACTTTCAGTCCATTTTAATATGTAGAACACAATTGTATCGGCGATAGGATAATCACCCCTATATCCCCTGAAGGGGACTTTGGGGCTGTGCACACAGAAAGAATTGTATAACGAGATTGGGAAGTTATAAGCAGATTAAAGCCCCTTGAGGCTTATAGTACTGATATCATCGATCGTCAGTAGGTTTGGGGTCGGCAATATCCAACGCAGCAACTTTTATTGTAAGCGGAGGCAGTCGTAAACTACGCATAACAGGCAGAGTCGAAAAATTGACTACGTTGAACAAGTAGATAAATCTTAAAATGAAGCATAAAACTATTAACCCATAATTATATATTTACTATGAAAAACCTCAAGAAAAAATCTAAAAACATAAATAAATCCGATTTTTATTTGCAGAGGGTGTACAAAAACCTGTTCGTCCTGTTTTTAGTGGGTGCTGCTATTTGTTCAAGTTCGTGTAAATCAGATCATGATCCGGAAATATCCGATTCAAATGTGATCTATGGAATAAACGAAAAAGACTCTCATGCCGTTGGTGTAACTGATAGTTTAGTTCAGTTCGACTTATCCACAGGAATTTATAAAAATTTGTGTTCTACACATAAATTTAATCTTACTGTTTCAGGTTATCCTACATATTCAAGAAAATTGAATATGATAGCATATCATACCACTGGAAATTCAACTGGTAATGCAGTAGAAAATCAGATAGGGCTAATACATTTGGATGACTTAACAAGCGAAATAATTGATTTGAAATTTGATTCAAATTTGGATTATGTGAAGGCTTTACAACTTGCTGAGCAAAAGAATTTGCTCTTTGTATTTGTTTCTCATTATCCTCGTGCAGCAGGAGATTATACATTAAAGATTATTAAAATTGATTTGGTAAAAAAAAATATTGTAGATAGTTATGGTCTGATGAACTGGAATACAGATGGGATTCTAACAGATATTGATGAGTCCAATAATCGTATATTTATTTGTCCTTATAACTATAATACATCACGTCCATTGTATATTTACAATTATGAAACGAAGCAGTTGACCAATCAAACCATATCCGGTGCTTTTACGGATATTCATTACTCCCAAGTTAACCAATGTTTAATAGGTAGTGCTGGTTTCAGGTTGCTTTCTTACTCTTTAATTAAGCAAAAAACAGATACTATTGGAAGGTATTCTGGCATTGATGCATATGCTACTAATGTGAATTATTTTGATAAAACAACACATTCATATTGGTTTGGAATTGTTTCAGAGCGAAGCCTAAAGCTATCAAATGTCAACCTGTCTAATGCAAGTTTTTCCAAGAGCTTCTCCATTCCATATATTGTCTTTATCAAATAAGTTTTCGATATCAATCCAAAATAAATAATGAAAAGAAAGCATGAATTGTACAGAAATAGCAAAGAAAAAAGCAAATTTCAGAATTTTGCAATTGCTAATAATGGGTCTGTTTATTATACTTGCAAGTAGTTGCGAAAAAGATGATAATAATAATCCAATCCCTGTAAAAATAGCACCGGTGTTTAATCCCGCTGTAACCTATGGCACAATGACAGACCAAGAAGGAAATGTGTATAAAACCGTTAAAATAGGCAAACAGACCTGGATGGCAGAAAACCTGCGTACCACCAAGTATCGCGATGGGAGCAATATAACTTTAGCAACCAATAGGTCAGCTTGGTTTTGGGACGACATCACTACGGGAATTTACTGTAATTACTATAATACCCTTGATAAAGATAGTATTGCTACTTTTGGCCGATTGTATAATTGGTATGCCGTAACTGATGCGCGCAATATAGCACCTGCAGGTTGGCACGTTCCTACAAATGCCGAATGGACGGAATTAGCCAACTATTTAGGTGGTCGCTCTGTCGCCGGGAACAAACTAAAAGAAGCCGGTACAACGCATTGGTATTGGAACATCGGAGCAACTAATGAGAGTGGCTTTACGGCCGTTCCGAGTGGTTACCGTTACGTTGGAGCATTTGGCTCATTAGGTGATGTCAGCAGATATTGGTGTGCTGAGGGTTTCAATGGTTTAGCATATTGTTGTTACATGTTCTACAATAACAGCGAAGTAAGCATATTCGACACCACTAATCGAACATCAGGATATTCAGTCCGTTGCGTGAAGAATTAATTGAACTGTTAACATCCAGTTTGTGTATGACTCTGTTCTCGTCAGAGATAAAAGCTAAGCTCCACCTTGCAATATCCAAAGCAGGAGCTTTTATGGAAAGAGGAGGTAGTCGCAGACTCCCAACAATCTGAGTTGAAGAACAGCCTATGGAGAACAGAGGGGCACAGCAAATAGCATAGCATACAGATAGCAAACAAACGACGCACAAATACATTTATAAAAATGAACAGATGAATAAAAGTACACTTTTGATTATTATTTTTTCGTTGGCATTATTTTCATGTATGTCTAAAGATGAACCCGAAGTTCCATTGTCGTATATGAAAGCTACTGTGAATGGCACAGAATGGAAATCAGAATCGTATGGTACAGATAATCCTCAGGTTGCTATTGACAAAAGATATAATGACGTGAACGTGGTGTGGTCTCTCCCAAACTGGATTACTCCCAAGAATCATCCCACATTTTATTTATCGATGTATTATCCTATCGCACCCGGAAAATATACTTTTAATAATAACGGAATTAATGTACCGCCAAAAGGCGTTGCTGTATTTATTCAGGGAGGATGTAGCTATTATTCCACCTCGGGTTATGTGGAGATAACTCATAGTGGCAGTTTGTATCTGGAAGGAACTTTTAATGTTACCGTTAAAGACGACTCTAATAATACCATCGAATTTAAAAACGGAGCATTTAAAGCATTTATCACCTCAATAGTAGCGTAATGATTATAAATCGGAGCGTTGCCCATTAATTTCTCCAAAGAAGAGGAGTAACATCGTAAAATATATTTTTCACCACCAAAATTCTTCCCAACCGCCTATTCTTTTTGCTTTCTCTCTCACGTAGAAAAGGCCTGAAATTGAGATTTATATACGTTTAATTTATATATTGTCTAATTAACCTGAAAAAATGAGAAACTTAATCTTAATTCTACTGCTAATCTTTAGTACAATTCAATTAACGACAGCACAGAAAATTAATCTTACGTATAAACTGAAAAGCGTTGACTCTTTATACGTAATAACAGATAAAGCATTCTCAGATGAGATTATTCAAACAAAATCCGAGACGATATTCCCGAAAATTATTCCAAATAAAAACATAATTTCGATTGAGGATAATCTTAACAGAAGATTTGACAGAATGAAAGTTAAGAATACGAATTGTTACCCAAAACTATTAAATGAAGGTTATTATAATTTATACGAACTGGAAGTAAATAGTAAACCTATTTACCTTATATGTTCAAAAAGCGACACCATTGTCTTAGAGAAAAATGATACGATTGTCGATAATAATATTATACAAGACAGAAAATACAAGAACAAATTAGTGTTTTTATGTAAAGACTATCCTGAATTATGGAAAGGTGCCGGAAGAGTAGACTTTGGCAAAGATGATTTACAAAAATTCATTTCAGTTTTGAACGAAAAACATGGCAGCAACAACATTCGGAGACTAACGAAGAATAAAAAGAATTATTTGAGTTTTTCTTTCAAAGGAATGGCGGAGAAAAATAAAACCGACATAATGTTTGGTGCTTTAATGTCGGGTCTATTCAATAAACTGTGTCAGGGAAAGGAGTAAAATTATAACTTTACTAACACTTAACACAGCAGGATGGATAATCAAGAAAAATTTGACTACAAGTCATTTGAACCAGAAGCAATAGAGCGTTTACGACAAGGAGAAAGCCTTTCCGGAGAAAATGGAGTATTAGCTCCTTCGTTGAAACGACTGTTGGAAGCAGGCTTGCAAGGAGAAATTGCCAGTCATTTATCAGATTCAAATGGCAAAAATAGAAGAAACGGAGCAAGCAGCAAACAGGTAAAGACAGACTATGGTCCCATCCAGGTGAGCACTCCGCGTGATCGTAATGGAAGTTTTGATCCTACGTTATTAGCCAAGCGTCAGACAACGCTTGGAGATGGGATTGATCATAAAATAATTAGTTTATATGCTCTGGGAATGAGCTATACCGATATTTGCGATCATTTGAGTGCAATGTACCAGATGAATATTCTCCGGCAACCATAACCTCAATTACAGACAAGATAGTCCCTGAAATAGAACAATGGCAGACCCGCTCGTTAGAGAGTGTATATCCGATTGTTTGGATGGATGCCATTCATTATAAGGTTCGCGAAGATAATTCCATCAAAAGCAAAACGGTATACTGCTTGATAGGAATCAATCGCGAGGGAATCAAAGATTTATTGGGGATGTACATCGGTCAAGCCGAGAGTGCTGGTTTTTGGCTGTCGGTTCTCAATGATATACATCGTCGAGGGGTTCAGGATATATTGATTGCCAGTATTGATAATCTGAAAGGATTTGCTCAAGCAATTGAAGCTGTATTCCCGCAAACAAAGGTTCAACTTTGTATTGTCCATCAAATAAGAAATTCGTTGAAATATGTTTTTTACAAAGATCGCAAAGCAGTAGTTGCTTCGTTGAAAGAAGTTTATCAAGCAAACGATAAAAAACAAGCAGAAAAGGCTTTGGCTAAGTTTGATGAACAATGGTCTGCTAAATATCCATATATCATTAAATCTTGGCTTGAAAACTGGGATAAACTGTCTCAAATGTTTGAGTTTCCTGATATGATAAGAAAGATAATTTACACAACCAATATCATTGAAAGCTTTAATAGTCAGCTACGAAAGGTCACTAAATCAAAACGTGTTTTTACCAATGATCAAGCGCTTATGAAGTTGCTTTATCTGGTACAAACAAAATTATTTGAAAACGTAGGTCCTATAGCTGGATGGAAGCAAATTATGGCGCAATTTATTATTATTTTTGAACACAGATGGAATGTCTATTAAAATCTTTCCCTGACACAGTTTATTGAATAGACCCTTAATGTCTAGTTATTTGTTAGATTGGTCGTCAGATTTATCTTTGAAATATGGTTTGTTGGTAAATTATTATCAAGAAAAAGAATATTTTCATAAAACCATGGAAGCTTTAGATTCACGTTACCCGGAAACATATAGTTACCAGTATTCTGAAACAACGAGTCATAAAATTTTGTCAATTCCATTCTCAATAAATTATGAAATTACAAACTCTACGTTAACTCCTTACTTCAATTTGGCATTTGCGCCTACGTTTTTTTCCTGTAAAGTAAGAAGAAGAAATATAAGTGAGCCAAAAGATTCTGGTCTGTTGATACTGACTGGCTCTGCGGCTGTGGGAGTTAAACTGAAACTGACAGATAGCTTCAATATCTTATCGGAATACAGATGTGACATGCATAAAGGTTTTAACCTTGAGTGTGGAATTGAGTATTTTCTGAAACTTTAGACTAGATAGTTTCCCTGTTCCCCCGTTGGTGCAGATCTCCTGATCTATGCCCGAGCAAACGGAGAAGAACTCTGTTCATTCGGAGATATAGCAACTAATTATATCGGCGGTAGGATACCCCTATATCCTCTTAAGTGGACTTTGGGATAGTTAACAGAGAGAGATTTGCAAATATATTGCAGCAGTACAAAAAACGGATAAGACAGCATAATTGACGTTGGCAGATTAAAGCCCCTTCAGGGGTTGGGGTAAATCTCGCTACCACGCGATTCTACCCAGATGGATATGAAGCAGGGAAGCTGAAATAACTCCGTCCTTCAGGGCGGAGAAAGTAACAAGATGCACGTACGGGGCTTTAGCCCTGAGATTCCACTTTGTCACGGCTAAAGCCAATCGGTGAAACATCATTGAAAGCCCCGCCCTGAAGGACGGGGTTAGGATAGCTCCCGGGAACTTTCAGTTAATTCTAATATGTACCAAACGATGGCATTGGCGATAGGATAATAACCCCTACATCCCCTGAAGGGGACTTTGAGGCAGTGCAAACAGAAAGAATTGTGCGACGAGATTGGGGAAGTAATAAGCAGATTAAAGCCCCTGCTGGGAATCGAAGATCAGCGAAGCGAATTGGGATGGAAAACTGCCAAATATCCAATAAGCTCAGTTGTTTGGTAGATTGAAAAACGGAATACCGGAATATTGCAAGAAAAGAATCATGCATCAACGACTTATTATTTACTATTTTTCGGGAACGGGTAATTCGCAAAAGGTAGCCCAGTGGATGTCGCAAGTGGCGCACGAACTCGATATGGAAACGGAATGCATCAACATCACCCGGGTCGATCGTCTGCATATTCCGGTGCCGCCTGCAGATGCCATTGTGGCCTTTGTTTCTCCGGTGCACGGCTTCAACTATCCGCCCATTATGTTGCATTTCATCCGTCAGTTTCCCAAAGGAGGAAACGATGTTTTGCTGCTGAATACGCGTGCAGGCATGCTTATCGGAAAATGGATCACCCCCGGTCTGTCCGGCCTTACCTTCTATTGGTCGGGCCTTATCCTGAAACTGAAAGGATACCGGATCAAGTCGATGTATCCGGTCGATTTACCATCCAACTGGATTTCGGTACATCCGGGGCTGAACGACCGGACGGTGGCCTATCTGCATGCACGCAACAAAGAGCGGGTTACTTTTTTTGCCCGTAAAACGCTTGCCGGGGGAACCAATTTCAAAGCATTGTTCGAAATCGTTCAGGATCTGCTGGTTGCTCCCGTTTCGTTAGGATACTATTCTATAGGTCGGTTTTTAATTGCTAAAACATACTATGCTTCGGGTGATTGTAACCATTGCGATGCTTGTATTCAGAACTGCCCGGTAAAAGCCATTATCAAAGTCGACGATCGTCCGTTTTGGACGTTTCGGTGCGAGAGTTGTATGCGTTGCATGAGCAATTGTCCGAAAAAAGCCATTGAAACGGCACATGGATCGATCATCGAGTACTCTGTCATCTATTCATTGGTGATTCTGGCCTTATTCTACCAATATTTTACTCGCTGGTTTTCCCCGATTGACAATGAGGTTGTGCGCTGGATTGTCGAATCGCTGCTATACATTGCTTTGCTGACGGTTTGGTACAGAATAACTCATTATTTATTACGTTTCAAATGGTTTGAACGCATTGTGGTCTACACGTCGCTCACTAAATACAAGTTCTGGGGACGTCGCTACAAAGCTCCTAGCTGACGCAGATCTCCTGATCTGTGCCCGAGCAAACGGAGAAGAACTCTGTTCATTCGGAGATATAGCAAACGATTATATCGGCGGTAGGATACCCCTATATCCCCTGAAGGGGATTTTGGAATAGTTAACACAGAGAGATTTGCAAATATATTGCAGTAGTACAAAACAAACAAATTAGATAGTATAATTGACGTTAGCAGATTAAAGCCCCTTCAGGGGTTGGGGTAAATATCGCTTCCGCGCGATTCAACCCGGATGGATATGGGTCAGGAAGTTGAAAATAACTCCGCTCTTCAGGGCAGAGAAAATAGCAAGGTAAAACGTACGGGGCTTTAGCCCTGAAATTCCGCTTTCTCACGGCTAAAGCCAATCGGTGAAGCATCGTTGGCAGCCCCGCCCTGAAGGACGGGGTTAGGATAGCTACCTGGACGGCAAAGAAAGAGAAAAAAGAGCTTCTGGAAGGAGTCGATGAAAATTAAAGAAATAACAATATAAATCCACGAATTAAATTTTAATTAAGTCACAAAATGAAAAGATCGATTATGAAATTTGTGCTCTTGTTAGTTTGTTTAACCGGAGTATCATTAGCCTATTCACAAGAAAACTTTGTGTCGGGGAGCATAATAAAGTTGAATGGAGATACTGTAAAAGGATATGTAGATTATCGAAACTGGGAGAAAAATCCAAATAAGATAAAATTCAAAGAAGGGGAAAACTCAAAAATAATGGAGTATAATCCGTTACAGATAGGTGCTTTTGTTGTTTCGGATGAAATATATAAAAGTGCCATCGTTAAAGTAGATCAAAGCAACTCCGGAAATGAAATAAGTTCAACTCCGGTTTTTGAATTTAGAACAGATACCACTTTTGTTTTAACGCTCATTCAAGGATCGAAAAACTTGTATTATTATGCCGATAAAAATAATCAAAGTAATTTTTACATTTATAATAACTCGAAGTTTGAATTATTAGAATTTAAAAAGTTTAATAGAATTCACGAAAGTGAAGATTTGTTTGATGCGTATAAAGGCCATCTGGTACAAGAAATGAACAATCGTTATATCGGACAATTAAAATTGTATTTTCAAAACTGTAATATTCCAGAGTCAATGTATCAAAACCTTTCATATACCAAAGAAAGCATACAAAAGATATATAAGTATTATTACAGTCACATGAAAAATGAAAATGTTATTATAAGAAAAACGGATAAGGCGAAGTTAGAATTTGGAGTTTTAGGCGGTTTATGCACAACAAAAATAAAATTTACTAATAACTTACCATCCGAATATATAGTTTTCGATTATCTGGCCAAAGTAAATTTTGATGCACATTTAAGTCTGGCTGCAGGTGCATATCTCAATGTTGTTTTTCCATGGAATAATGGTAAATGGTCATTGTATAATGAGTTGTTAATTAATTCATATGCATTTCATGGATTCTATAGTAATTTTACGAATAGTACGTATTATCAGAATAAAACATATAATCTTGAATATTATTATATTAACATGAACAATATGATTCGATTCAAATATCCAGTTGGGAAAGTCTATTTATATGTAAATACCGGAATTTCTAACGGATTTGCATTCAAGGAAGTGAACCATGCTATTGTTGAAACGAGATTAACTTCCGAGCCTAAAATGACAGAAGAAAAAGCTATTGAAGACACAAGAAAATATGAACAGGGATTTCTTTTGGGTTTAGGATTACTTTATAAAAAGTATTCAGTCGAGTTTAGATATGAAGGTGGAAATGGTATTTTACAATTAACTCATCTTAGTTCGAGTACATATAGATATAATGTGCTTTTAGGTTATCGTTTTTAATTGATAATTAATTAAGTATGCGAATTATTAGCCGGGAAATACGATAAATAAAAATATTAACAACGAGCAATAAAGAGCTCAAAAAAATGATTCTTGAGTATTATCAGGAAAGCATGCCGGCCATTGATGAAACTGAGAAGTATATAAATTTACGATTGGGTAAAATAGAAGAACTGGTATATCAGAATAAAGAAAAAAAGAAACTGCTCTTGGATCCGGTTCTTAAAATATCATTAGATGCGGTTATTCAAACAGCACAAAATAACCAAAAGAATTACGCTGCCATTGCCAAGAGTGCAAAAGAGATTATCGCAGAGATAAACAAAGAAGAAAATAATTATATCCTTAGCCGAAGAGGCTTACAGCCATTTCATCAACGGTTTTCCGGAGGGGCATAGAACTCTTTCAACGCGTTAGTATAGATGCAATAGTCTAATTTGCGGTTCTGTTGAAACAGGGTAGGGTTCTTTGCTCCGACAGGAACCAGCATCAACGCTTTTTTGCCGTCGATGGTTTTGCGTTCGATGTCGCGACCCTCTCTGTTGTCGAACGGAAAGTTGAAGTAGTACAGGTAGGGATAGATCCAGTTGACATACATTCGTTTGCTTACGCCGGACAAAGAACCGATTTTCAATTGAGAATAGTGGTGCGCAATGGCATGTTGAAACTCAGCGGCATTGAGAGGAACATTGTTGAGCACCGGCATGGCATCCCACTGACTATCGAGCAGCACCCACTTTTTTTGATCGTTCAGGAATACCTCGGCAGCTACATGTCCCGCTCCCGACGGCGTTGTTTCCACCTCTTTTAATTTAAGACTCAATACCCGCGCTTTGAGTCCGATGGCATTCAGACAGGCCGCCGTAACGATGCCATACTCCACACACCGGAAATTATTGCCATTTCGGGCGGCATCCAGAATCGACAGGGCATCTCTATTTGTTGCAGCATTATATCCGTCGTGTTTCCACTGTTTATGTACCCAGTGCATGATACAAAGAGCCCGTTCGGTGTCATTTTGCGCATGTTTCACAAGCCGGTGCAGTTTATACTTTTCGCGGAGTTGGGTCAGGTAAGAGTTTTGTGCATTCTGTTCGTAAATAACCGGAATGACTGGTGATGCAATCGTATCAAATTTCAACGGAGTAAACGCGGGTTTGCTGCCATAAATCGTAGTGGCCGCGTAAGCGGTGTCGTTCAGCAGAATGAAGAATTTATAGCTCTGATAGGGGTGTAAATCGACGTGAATACTATCCTTGTCGGTGTAGAACGTTACATCTTCCACGGGAACGAAACAGGGAATGGTCAGCGTATCTTCTTTCAATTGAGGTATAATCACCCATTTCTCGTCAAACCAATCGTTTCCGATCCGGTAACCGGCCATGATTTTTGTCGCTTCAACCACCGGCAGGCCGCAGTAGGTTTGTCGGCTCCACAGCGAAACAAACGGCAGGCAAGCAAGTAATAAACATACGATTCGTGACATATCGACCGGTATTATGCAAACTCGTTGCTGTTTTCCCGATTGGACAGATAGTCGTCCATTACTATTTTGGCCTTTTCTATATCGTTACTCGAGACCATTATTTTAACGCATTGCGATATACCCGGATTGAAAGCGTAGGCGTTCAACAGTGCATTGACAAGATACGATTCAATCTCCGCATTTTGCAGAAGACTCTGTATCAACTGGGCTTCCCATAATGTGCCGGAAAAAATCTCGGTGGCAAATTCGTGATTCTGGTGCATATGTATAGAGATAAGGTTATTCGTTCGTGCAACTTCGCTTCCATTGCCGGTGTTCCTGTTTCAAAGAGGTAAAGCGGAGTAAAAGTCTCTCTGTTACGGAGAGAGTCGTTGTTTTGTCCAGCTGTGGTCTGCCTGCAACTCGTACAGAATGCGGTCGTGCAAACGGTTGGCCCGTCCCAACCAGAACTCCACTTTCGTGGGAGACAGGCAATAACCACCCCAGTTCTCGGGACGCTCCACAGGTTTACCGCTAAACCGACGCTCGATATCTTCCAATCGCGTCTCCAGCTCTTGCCGGCCGTTTATCGGTTTACTTTGCATGGATGCCCAGGCTCCGATCTGACTTCCTCTGGGACGGCTGTTGAAATAGTGGCTGGATTCGATAGGAGGAACACGTTGCAGAGTGCCCTCTACACGTACCTGCTTGTATAATTCGAGCCACAGAAAGGTGATGGCACCATAGCTGTTGGCTTCTATTTCGTGCGCTTTACGACTGGCGTAGTTGGTGTAAAAGATAAATCCTCTCTCATCGAAGCCCTTCAGCAAAACAACACGTCCCGACGGTTTTCCATCGGGAGTGGCTGTGGCCAGATGCATGGCATTCGGTTCGCGCAGTTTATTGTTTACCGCTTCGTTAAACCATACTTCGAACTGATCTATCGGATTATCTTTCAATTCAGACTTTTGTATGCCATTGGAAATATATTCGTTTCTGAAATTGGCAACCAACTGGCGCAACGACTTGCCCTGTATTTGCCCTGAGATACTTTTGAAAAAATTCATGCTGTTGTATAGATTGCTCATCGTTTTATGTGTTCGAAAATAATCGAAACACGGGGTTTGTACAACAAAGATAATGCGGAATGAAGATTTTTATCTCTTTCGGAACCTGTTTTTGTCGCTTTCTTTTCATCTGTTTTGCTTTCCGGATAACGCCGGATTGACTACCTTTGTAACACCGAAACCAGGATAATGGATCACTCTGTTTGTATTACGAAGAAGGAAGCTATAGGTCGCATGAACCGTTGGGGAGCAGAGGGACGGCCATTTCTCTTTTTTGTCGATTTTCTTCAACAAAAACCCGTCGTTCTTCCTGTTGACGAAATAGATAGCCGTCATATCAGGTTTCAAACGCCGTTGTATTCTGCATCTTATCAGGCTGTTTCATCTCAAGACCAAATCAGGTTACAGGCTTTTCCGATGGAGAAAGAGGAGTATGCCGCGCGATTTGATAAAGTTGTGCATGAGATAAAGCGGGGAAACAGCTTTGTGGTCAACCTAACGTGCAGCACTCCGATAACCTGCAATGTCTCTACCCGGGATATTTATCAGGCATCGAATGCCAAATATAAATTATGGTACGATAACCATTTCGTTTGTTTCTCCCCCGAGACTTTTGTGCGGATTGAAAACGGGTATATTATTACCTGCCCGATGAAAGGTACCATTGATGCCTCGCTTCCCGATGCGGCGGAGCAGATTTTGAACAACGAGAAGGAGAAAGCGGAACACACCTGTGTGGTCGATCTTTTGCGTAATGATATCAGCCGGATAGCCGATAGCGTCGAAGTAACCCGTTATCGTTATGTCGAAAAGGTGGAGACCGACAAAGGCGCTCTGTTGCAGGTTAGTTCCGAAATACGGGGCAAACTACCTGCCGATTACCTTTCACACCTCGGCGATATGCTGTTTTCGATGCTTCCTGCCGGTTCTATCACGGGAGCACCCAAAATAAAAACAACGGAGATTATCCGCGAAGTTGAGCAATACGACCGGGGTTATTATTCCGGAGTGTTTGGCGTTTTCGATGGACAAAGCTTAGATAGCGCCGTGATGATCCGTTTTATCGAAGAAACCGGGCAGGGGCTGGTGTTTAAAAGCGGGGGAGGCATCACTGCACGAAGTATTATGGACGAAGAGTACAACGAAATGATTGCAAAAATATATGTGCCTGTTAATTGAAAGTCTTAAAATAGAGGATGGCCATCCATGCCATCTTGCGGATCACGAACGCCGGATGAACGATGCGCGCAAAGCGTTATTCGGCATTGATACACCGATTGTTTTGAACGATCAATTATCTGATATTGAAACTGTTGATGGTATTCTCAAATGTAGAATCATCTATTCGGACGTAATTCATTCCATCGAGTGCAGGCCGTACACACCACGAACCCTTCGATCTCTCATATTAATTGAAAACGATACGATCGATTACACCTATAAATATGCCGATCGGAGCATGTTCGATAATCTGCCATCACATGCGCCCGATACCGATTTTCTGATTGTGAAAAACGGCTTTATTACCGATACCACCTTTTCCAATATCGTATTCTATGATGGTGTGCAGTGGATCACGCCGGCCACTTATCTGCTCAATGGCACGCAACGCCAGCGTTTGTTGCGGGAAGGACGCATTGTGAGCCGGGAGGTGCGGATAAGTGATTTGTCGCGTTTCATCACCGCCAAACCGATCAATGCCATGCTCGATTTTGACACTACTCCCGAAATTGAGATTGCGGCAATAAGAACACAACTGTTTTGAATGTTTATTTTACAGCATTGAGTGCGCAATGTGGTCAAAAAAAGATTTTTGCCCATCTGTAAAGTGATACGAACTGTTAGTTTATGTAATTTTATTCACCCTTCGCATGTTATTTTCCATTAAATAATATTTTATCAATTATTTTTCGGGAGAGCGGAAACAAAATACCGAAAAAATGAATAGAATTTCTTTTTGGAAAACTTTTCAAGTGTTCTTAAAAATTATATCATTGTATATCAATGATATAAAAAATAAAATGGAAAACCGCATAAAAATAATGATCAAAATATTTTTCTTTTCCAAGAATCTATCGTATCATTGTATCCGCAAAAATAAACAACCGGATACAATAATAATCCCTTAATAATTAAAACTTTTTGACAAGTGGAAAAGCAAACTTATTCGTATGACGAAGCATTTCAGTCATCGCTTGATTATTTTCAGGGCGACGAGTTGGCTGCACGCGTGTGGGTCACCAAGTATGCCCTCAAAGATTCATTCGGCAATCTTTACGAAAAGAATCCCGATGATATGCACCACCGCATTGCATCTGAAATTGCCCGTATAGAAGCAACGTACCCCAATCCTCTTTCGCATGATGAACTGTTTGCTCTTTTGAAAGGATTCAAATACATCGTTCCTCAGGGTAGTCCGATGACAGGAATCGGAAATGAGTTTCAGGTGGCTTCCCTTTCAAATTGTTTTGTGATCGGATTCGATGGAGATGCCGATTCGTATGGGGCTATTATCAAACTGGACGAAGAGCAGGTTCAGTTGATGAAACGTCGCGGTGGAGTGGGGCACGATCTCTCTCACATTCGTCCGAAAGGTTCTCCGGTTAAAAATTCGGCGCTGACTTCTACCGGTTTGGTTCCTTTTATGGAACGTTATTCCAATTCAACCCGCGAAGTTGCGCAGGACGGTCGTCGTGGAGCTTTGATGTTGAGCGTATCCATAAAACATCCTGATTCCGAATCTTTTGTTGATGCTAAAATGGAGCAGGGCAAAGTAACCGGGGCAAATGTTTCGGTTAAGGTTCACGATGATTTCATGAATGCCGCTATCAACAATTTACCCTATCAGCAACAATACCCGATCAATTCCGATCAACCGACAGCGGTTAAAACAATAGATGCCAATCCATTGTGGAAGAAAGTGATTCATAATGCATGGAAATCGGCCGAACCGGGTGTTCTTTTCTGGGATACGATTCTGCGCGAATCGGTGCCCGATTGTTACGCAGATCTGGGATTCCGTACGGTTTCTACCAATCCGTGCGGGGAGATTCCTTTGTGCCCTTACGATAGTTGTCGTTTGTTGGCCATCAACATGTATTCGTATGTAGTTAATCCGTTTACAAAAGAGGCTTATTTCGATTTTGACCTGTTTCAAAAGCATGTAAGATATTCACAGCGAATTATGGATGACATTATCGATCTGGAAATGGAGAAGATCGATAGAATTCTCGAAAAGATAAAATCGGATCCTGAAAGCGATGATATTAAGCTCACCGAACTTGAATTATGGGAGAAGATCAAGCGTAAAACAGCCATGGGACGCCGTACGGGTGTAGGTACTACAGCCGAAGGTGATATGTTGGCCGCTTTGGGTTTGATTTATGGCACCGATGAAGCTACTGATTTTTCTGAAAAGGTACACAAAATGGTAGCTTTGGCAGCATATAAATCGTCGGTTGAAATGGCAAAAGAACGCGGTGCGTTTGAAATATATGATGCAAAACGTGAAGCCAATAATCCGTATATCAATCGTCTGAAAGAGGCCGATCCTAAATTATATGCCGAGATGGCAAAATACGGGCGTAGAAATATTGCCTGTTTGACCATTGCTCCTACCGGAACGACCAGTATGATGACACAGACAACGTCGGGCATCGAGCCGGCATTTTCGTGCTATTACAAACGCCGCCGTAAGGTGAATCCGAACGATCCTGAAGTACATGTCGATTTTGTTGATGAAGTGGGCGATACATGGGAAGAATATTTTGTATTCCATCACAAATTCGTTACATGGATGGAGGTGAACGGATATCCGACCACCAAGCACTATTCGGATGAAGAATTGGAAGAGATGGTCTCCAAATCTCCTTATCACAAAGCCACTTCCGCCGACGTCGATTGGTTGAAGAAGGTGCAGATGCAGGGTCGTATTCAGAAATGGGTCGATCATTCCATTAGTGTAACCATCAACCTTCCGGCCGACGCGACCGAAGAGTTGGTTGAAAAGCTTTATGTGGAAGCCTGGAAATCGGGATGCAAAGGTTGCACGGTTTATCGTGAAGGATCGCGTGCCGGAGTGCTTGTCTCGGCCTCAAAGGACAAGAAACAGGAAGAGGAGGAAGACGAAGATAAGCATGAAAAAGATAAGAAATGTTTCTGCTTTACCGAGGTTTCCGTTCGTCCGAAAGAACTCGATTGCGATGTGGTTCGCTTTCAAAACAATAAAGAAAAATGGATTGCCTTTGTCGGTCTTATGAACGACAGACCTTACGAGATATTTACCGGTTTGCAGGACGATGACGATGGCATTATGTTGCCTAAAAACGTCACCAAGGGTAAGATCATTAAAAACTTCGATGAAGAACTAGGTAAAAGCCGTTACGATTTCCAGTTTACAAACAAAAGGGGTTACAAAACAACGGTTGAAGGTCTATCACACAAATTCGATCCGGAATTCTGGAATTATGCGAAACTTATCTCGGGCGTTTTGCGTTACGGTATGCCGATAGATCAGGTTATGAAATTGGTATCCGGTTTGCAACTCAACAGCGAGTCGATCAATACCTGGAAAAACGGTGTTGAACGTGCTTTGAAAAAATATATTCCTGATGGCACTACGATAGAGGGAAAACAATGTCCGAATTGTGGGCAGGAGACGCTGATTTATCAGGAAGGTTGTTTGTCTTGTAAGTCCTGTGGATACTCACGTTGCGGATAATCTGTTATGCTAAAAAACTGAAAGGAGAGATGCACATATGAGCACTCTCCTTTGTTTATTTATAGCCATTTAGTAGATGACTCCTTTTCGGACTGAAAATCTTTTGAATGAAATTGCGGAAAAAATTCTTTATTCTTTTGCAAAGCCAAGGCTTTTAGCTACATTTGCAATGCATTTTAAAATAGGTTATAAAGGTTTTAACAACCTGATTTATTGTTATTTATTTGCGCTAATTTAAGATCCTGCTTTTTATTATCCTTTCAATAAACATCAATTCAAAAACTGTTATGAAGTTATTTATTATCGATTCTTCGATTGGAAGAAAGCTCATTATGAGTTTATCAGGGCTATTTCTATTCATCTTTTTGACATTGCACACCTTTCTCAACATGTTGTTGTTGGCCGGGCCTGCAACGTATCAGGCAGGATGTGAATTCATGGAATTGCCTATTGTTACAGTAATGGTACCCATTCTGGCTGCCGGTTTCTTTATTCACATCGCTTATGGCATCTGGTTGTCATGGATGAACTTACGCGCTCGTGGTGAAGTTGGTTATGCTTCCGGCAAAAAATCACAAACAACATCCTGGGCTGCCCGCAACATGTTCGTTTTGGGAGCTATCGTGTTGTTGTTCATTTTATTGCACTTAACTCATTTTTGGGCTAAAATGCAGTTGCAGGCCTTTATGGGTGGCGCAGAACAGGTACATGCAGAAGAAGCCTACGGTTTGGTAGCGACTTTGATGCGCAACCCGGTTTATAACCTGTTGTACATTGTATGGTACTGGGTATTGTGGTTCCACCTGACACACGGGTTCTGGAGTGCATTCCAAACCATTGGTGTCAACAACCAAAAATGGCAACCCCGTTTGCAGGTAATCGGTATTATTTATGCAACTATTCTTATTGCATGTCTTACCGGCATCAACGTTTACTTCTTATTAGGATGTGGAGCTTAATCTCTTCTTTATTTCAGAATACAATAAACAGATAAGATATGACACAAATTAATTCTAAAATTCCCGAAGGGAAGTTAGCTGAAAAATGGAACAACTATAAAGCCTCTCAGAAGCTCGTCAATCCGGCCAACAAACGCCGCTTGGACGTTATTGTTGTAGGTACAGGTTTGGCCGGAGCTTCAGCTGCCGCATCACTTGGTGAACTCGGCTTTAATGTTTTGAACTTCTGTATTCAGGATTCACCCCGTCGTGCTCACTCTATCGCTGCACAGGGTGGTATCAATGCTGCTAAAAACTATACAAACGATGGTGACTCTGTTTACCGTCTTTTCTACGATACAATTAAAGGTGGTGACTATCGTGCCCGCGAATCAAACGTTTATCGTTTGGCAGAAGTTTCCAACTGTATTATCGACCAATGCGTTGCTCAGGGTGTTCCTTTTGCACGCGAATACGGCGGATTGCTCGACAACCGCTCGTTCGGTGGTGCTCAGGTATCACGTACTTTCTATGCTAAAGGTCAAACCGGACAACAGTTGTTGTTAGGTGCTTATTCTGCTCTTAGCCGTCAGGTTGGTAAAGGATCTGTAAAACTTTACACCCGTTACGAAATGATGGACGTTGTAGTGGTAGATGGTAAAGCCCGCGGTATCATTGCCCGTAACCTTCGTACCGGTCGTTTGGAACGTTTCTTCGGCCATGCTGTAGTTATCGCTACCGGTGGTTACGGAAATACCTTCTTCCTTTCTACCAATGCGATGGGATCTAACGGTTCTGCAGCAATTCAGGCATATAAGAAAGGTGCTTATTTTGCAAATCCTTGCTACGCTCAAATTCACCCGACCTGTATTCCGGTTCACGGCGAATTCCAGTCGAAACTGACTTTGATGTCGGAATCACTGCGTAACGACGGTCGTATCTGGACTCCGAAAAAGAAAGAAGACGCAGAAGCTATCCGTGCCGGCAAACTGAAACCGACTCAGATTGCAGAAGATGATCGTGACTACTATCTCGAGCGTCGTTATCCTGCATTCGGTAACTTAGTTCCCCGTGACGTTGCCTCTCGTGCAGCAAAAGAACGTTGCGATGCCGGTTATGGCGTAGGTGCAACCGGTTTGGCTGTTTACCTCGACTTCTCCGAAGCTATCAATCGTCTGGGTCGTGACGTGGTTGAAGCCCGTTACGGTAACCTCTTCCAGATGTACTATAAAATTGTGGATGAAAATCCGTACGAAACGCCAATGATGATCTATCCGGCTATCCACTACACAATGGGTGGTATCTGGGTTGACTACGAATGTATGACCAGCGTTGAAGGTCTGTTCGCTATCGGTGAAGCCAACTTCTCCGATCACGGTGCAAACCGTTTGGGTGCTTCTGCTTTGATGCAGGGTTTGGCCGATGGTTATTTCGTACTGCCTTTCACCATTCAAAACTACCTGGCCGACGAAATTCGTACGCCGCGCATGAGTACCGAAAAAGCTGAATTTGTTGAAGCAGAAAGTTCTGTACAATCAAAAATTCAGAAGCTGATGTCGATCAAGGGTAACCGTTCGGTTGATTCTATTCACAAAGACTTAGGCCATGTAATGTGGGACTTTGTAGGTATGGGTCGTACAAAAGAGGGTCTTGAAAAAGCATTGGAAGAGATCAAACAAATCAAGAAAGAGTTTTGGAGCAATGTATTTATTCCGGGCGAAAGCGAAGATTTGAATACCGAGCTGGAAAAAGCGCTTCGTGTGGCTGATTTCATCGAAATCGGTTATTTGATGGCCAAAGATGCTCTTCATCGCGAAGAATCCTGCGGTGGTCACTTCCGCGAAGAATACCAGACCGAAGAAGGCGAAGCAAAACGTCAGGATGACAAATTCTCTTACGTAGCTTGCTGGAAATACGAAGGCGAAGATCAAGAGCCGACTCTTTTGAAAGAGCCGCTGGTATACGAATCTATTCATGTTCAACAACGGAATTACAAGTAAGCAAAATGGAAAAAACAATTAATATAACCCTGAAAATATGGCGTCAGAAAGGGCCTCAGGCTAAAGGCGCTTTTGAAACCTATCAGTTGAGCAATATTTCTATCGACAGCTCATTTCTGGAAATGCTCGACGTACTGAACGAAAAGTTAGTTTCGGAAAAGAAAGAACCGGTAGTGTTCGACCACGACTGTCGCGAAGGTATCTGCGGTATGTGTTCTCTCTATATCAATGGCCATCCGCACGGACCTGACGAAGATGTAACGACTTGTCAGTTGCACATGCGTAAGTTCAAAGACGGAGAAACCATTACCATCGAACCGTGGCGTTCGCGTGCTTTCCCTGTAATCAAGGATTTGATGGTAGACCGTAGCGCATACGACAAAATTATGCAAGCTGGTGGTTTTATCTCTATCAGCACCGGTGGTGTTCCTGATGCCAATGCAATTCCTATTGCGAAAGAAAAAGCTGACGAAGCCATGGATGCTGCATCTTGCATCGGTTGTGGCGCTTGCGCTGCCGCTTGTAAAAACGGTTCTGCCATGTTGTTCGTTGCTGCTAAGGTTAGCCAGTTGGCTCTGTTGCCACAGGGTAGAATTGAAGCATCGCGTCGTGCCAAAGCAATGGTATCTAAAATGGACGAACTCGGTTTCGGTAACTGTACAAACACAGGTGCCTGCGAAGCCGAATGTCCTAAAAATGTTTCCATTTCGCACATTGCACGTTTGAACCGTGAGTTCCTTGTTGCAAAACTGAAAGACTGATAATCAAAGTAGTCAGTAGTTGGTAGTTAGTAGATCGTAATTCTGTGTGTTTTACAAAATGTCTGCCGACTACCATCTATTATCTACTGACTACACCAAAGGATATGGATTTCAAATTTGCACATAACAATATCAATGTCTTCGACCTTCAGAAGAGCCTGACGTTTTACGATAAAGCTTTAGGACTGAAAGAAGTTCGGCGAATCAATGATCCGGATGATAATTTTATCATCGTTTATCTATCCGATAATCAGACAGAGCACTGTTTGGAGCTTACCTGGTTAAAAGATCGATCGGAACCATATGATTTGGGGGACAATGAAGTGCACATTGCTTTTACCACGCAGCATTATAAAGAAGCGCACCAGTTACACCGGCAAATGGAGTGTATCTGCTTCGAGAATGAAGCAATGGGAATTTATTTCATAGAAGACCCGGATGGGTATTGGGTTGAAATCCTACCTGAAAGATGACCTGTAATATCTATAACTGCCTCGGATTGTATCCTACAATTTGAGGCAGTTTTTTGTGTGCAAAACAGATCTCAGCAGGTTGAAATCCGGTAAAAAATCGGTAACTTTACACGCTTTTTGGCGTAAGATTCATAGTATATGTCTATAAAAACAAAACAAATGAAAGTTGATGTTCTGTTAGGCCTTCAGTGGGGCGATGAAGGAAAAGGTAAGGTGGTGGATGTCCTGACACCTAAGTATGGTGTGGTTGCCCGTTTTCAGGGAGGTCCCAATGCAGGACACACCCTCGAATTCGAAGGTCAGAAATATGTATTAAGATCAATTCCCTCGGGAATTTTTCAGGGCAACAAAATCAATATTATCGGAAACGGGGTAGTGCTCGATCCGGCTCTGTTCAAAACAGAAGTCGAATCACTCGAAGCATCCGGTCACGATCTGACAAAGCGTTTGCTTATCTCCAAAAAAGCACACCTGATCCTTCCTACTCACCGGCTACTCGATGCAGCTTACGAAGCGGCCAAAGGAGATTCAAAAATCGGTACTACAGGCAAAGGAATTGGTCCCACATATACCGATAAGATTAGCCGTAATGGCGTAAGGGTAGGGGACCTGCTCCATAATTTTGATAAAAAATATGCCGCAGCCATTGCCCGGCATAAAGCTATTCTGGCACAATACAACTACCCTCTCGATCAATTGGAAGCCATTGAAAAAGAGTGGTTTGCCGGAATCGAAGTTCTCAAAAAATTCCAGTTTATCGACAGCGAACATGAAGTAAACAACTACATCGCGAAAGGTAATTCGATTCTTGCAGAAGGTGCTCAGGGTACCATGCTCGATATTGATTTCGGCTCTTATCCGTTTGTAACTTCGTCGAATACGATTTGTGCCGGCGTTTGCACCGGGTTGGGAGTTGCTCCGAGAAACATCGGCGAAGTGTTTGGAATTTTCAAGGCATACTGTACCCGTGTCGGTAGTGGTCCTTTTCCAACCGAATTACACGATGAAGTTGGTCAGCAAATCAGAGATTTAGGCCATGAATATGGCTCTGTAACCGGTCGTCCGCGCCGTTGCGGATGGGTCGATTTGGTAGCGCTGAAGTATGCCATTATGATTAATGGCGTTACGCAATTGATTATGATGAAGAGCGATGTTCTGGATGACTTCGATACCATTAAAGCTTGTGTAGCTTACAGAATAAACGGAGAAGAGATCGATTATTTTCCTTACGAAGCTGACGATTCTATCGAACCTGTTTATGCAGAATTACCGGGTTGGAAATGCGATATGACCCAAATGCATCACGAAAATGAATTTCCCGAGGAATTCAATGCGTATGTCGACTTTTTGGAGAAAGAGCTTAAAACTCCGATCAAAATCGTTTCAGTAGGGCCAGACAGAAAACAGACTATCTTCAGAGGATAAAGAAATAATCCGCTGAAAATAAATAAATTAAAGAGGAATTCTGCTTAGCAGGATTCCTCTAATTCTTTCTGATAACGGGGGAGTGCCGCCTTCAGTTTTTTAACGGTATCCGTTATCGATTCATAGCTCTCGCCTCCCGACGCATTGATATGTCCGCCTCCGTTAAAAAGTGCAGATGCAACCCTGTTTACCGGGAAAGTTCCTCTTGAGCGAAGCGACAGTTTTACCATCTCTTTTCCTTCTTTCACCAGTACGGAGAAGACAATTCCTTTGATACTCAATGGAATATTTACAAATCCCTCTGTATCTCCTTCTTTGTAGTTGAACTCATCGAGTTCAGCTTTCGTGAGCGTGATTATTGCGGTATGATATTCGGGCAAAATCTCCATTTTCTGGCTGAGCATATAGCCCATAAGCCGCAATCTATCAACAGAATATGTATTATAAACTTTTGAGTAGATAGCATCTTTATCGACACCTTTTTTCAGCAGTTCGGAGATAATATAATAGATTTCCGGATTGTTTGAATTGAAGGTAAACGCGCCGGTATCTGTCATCATCCCGGCATAGAGGCACTCGGCACACGATAATGACATTTTTGGGAAGAATCCCATCGAAGAAATGAGGCGAAAAACCAGTTCCGAAGTAGATGCGATTTTAGGATACGAAATGACCACATTGCAAAAATCATCCGGATCGCGGTGATGATCGATAAGAACCTTTTTACACGATAGATTTTTGACAAAACTATTGAGATCGCCAATACGGGTCAGCGTATTAAAATCGAGCGCAAACAACAGATCGCACTTTTTCAGAGCCGCTTCCGTTTGTTGTTTCATCTCATCATAAATCAACACATTTTCCGCGCCAGGCATCCAGGCCAGAAAATCGGCAAAGCGATTCGGAACAACGACTGAAACATTTTTATCACAGCCAAGCAAATGTTGATACAATCCGAGCGATGATCCCATGGCATCGCCATCCGGACTCATGTGAGTAACGATTGCGATTTGTGTCGCATTTTCTATCAGTGATAAAGTTTCGTCAACTTTGTGCTTATCTATAATCTTTGTGAGCATTCGATATTTTTGTTTGAGTTTATATCCGGCTTAAATATTCGAATTTAGGCCGATATAAGTTTCCTATAATTAATATTATGTTAAGTAGTATTTGTTGAATGCCGCAGTTTACGATACCAGCATCCCCTGAGCGATTTTATCGGCAATGGCCTTCCCTTTTATCAACTCAACAAGCTTCAGTCCAAATTCAATGGAAAAAGCAGGTCCTTTAGCCGTAATTATATTCTCATCTCTGACCACGTTCAATTTTGAGACTGTTGCTCCGGTAAGTTCGTTTTCATATCCCGGATAGCAAATCGCCTCTTTGCCGGTTAGTAGATTCAGATGTCCCAACACTTTTGGTGCGGCACAAATGGCTGCAATCAATTTCTTGTTGTTGAATTGAGTTTTCAATAATTGCCCCAACGCTGCGTGATTCTGCAAATTTTGAGCTCCGGGCATTCCTCCGGGAAGAATCAATAATTCACTGTCATTGAAAGAGAGCTCTTCAAACAAAGCATCAGTTACGATTTTAATGCCATGAGATCCGGCTACTATTGCCTCTCCTGTAACAGAAACAGTGGTCACCGCAATATCACCCCGTCTCAGAACATCGATCGTGGAAATGGCTTCAATTTCCTCAAAACCACTGGCTAAGAAAATAAATACGCTATTTCTATTTAACATAATAAATTGCTATTTAAGTATGAAACGATACGTGATAGTTCCTATGGCTTCGTTGGATCCGGCAGAAAATTTGCTTCGACGTGCCGCTTGTACCGCAGCATCTCTCAACGCTTCACTCGATGTTGTTGCCGAACCAATGGATGCCCGTATCACGTTTCCATCTTTATCAACAGTCACATTTACAGTCACTTTGCCTTCGTCATTCGAATTATATGACGGACTGGGTGTTGATGTTACCGTACGTCCTGCAACGGAGGCCATTACGCTACCGGTGCCGCCTACTTTGCCTAAAGGATTTCCTTTGGTACCGTCGCCTTTCTGACCATCACCGCTTCCGTTTCCATGATTGGAACCGAAAACACTTCCCATTTTACGGGCTTTATCGGCAATAGCAGCATTTTGAACTGCCTGGGCTTTGGCTTGCTGTTGTTTGAGCAGATCCTGCAATATTTTCTTTCTGTTCTCCTCTAATTGTTTGGGAGTCACTTTCTTTATCTCTGTTTTCTTCTTTTCTACCGTTTGTACAGGAGATTCGTTGGCCTGGGAGGCCAGATTTTCATCATTGCTCTCCTGCTTTTTTGTAGTCGACGGAGGAGGAGGTACAACCGAAGTCGGGGGCGCCGGAGAAGCTACTGCTGCCCCTACCCCATCTTCCGAATCTCCGAAGTTAATCAATACAGGTTCGGTATAATTATCTTGTATAGAGGCTATTCTGACTAAAAAAAACAAAAGCAGAACAAGTCCCGCAAATGTAGTTGTACCCACAATGCCATATATTTTTGATTTCCTCATATTTACATTGTTACAGATACACCCTTACTGCTTTTGTGTGGCTAAAATCATTTTAACGTGCAACTGATGACCGATATCGAGTACCGAGACTAAGTCTTGCAACTGAATGGTTCTGTCGGCACGTAAAATAACCGTTGCGTCCGATGTATTGGCAACCATTTGTTGAATAGTAGGTTCTATCTGTTCCAGCGCAATGGGCAGGTCATTCAGGTAGTATTTCAATCCTCCCGGCTCCTCTTTGATCGAGATATTGATTGATTGTTTCGACATTTTTTGCACGTTGGCATTGGCCTTCGGTAGCATCAACTGAATAACGGAAGGATTGACCAGAGTAGAAACAATCAAAAAGAAAAGCAGCAGGAAAAACATGATGTCATTCAGGGAAGAGGTATAAACTTCCGGCTGTATTTCCCGTTTACGTTTGATAATCATACGAATAAAAGATTAAAGTCTGATTATTTATTACGCAGTAAATTGAGGAACCGATTGCTCTGACGTTCCATACTGGAGATGATATGGTCGATACGGCCATTGAGAATATGATAGGCCGAAAAAGCAATAATACCCACCAACAGACCTGCAGCTGATGAAATCATCTTCTGGTACAGTCCACCGGAGATCGTTCCAATACTGATATTATCGGTCAATGAAATGCTGTAGAAGATTTTGATAACACCGAAGATGGTTCCAAGGAAACCAAACATAGGAGCGACTGATGAGATAATAGCCAGATAATTGATGCCTTTACTCATTTCGTCAACCTGCTGACGCGCTTCCGCTTCCATCGAATCTTTGATGTCGCTAATCGGGTTACCGAGATTTTTCAAACCACAGGTAAGCACCTCTCCGATAGGCATGTTACTGCTTTCGCAAACGGTAATAGCCTGATCGATATTCCCCTCTTTCAGCATTGGGGCTATCTTGTCCACAAGGTTCTTGGTTTTTGAAGACTTGTGCAATTCAAAAGAACGAACAATAATGACATACACAGCGACTAAAAGCAAAAACGCAATCGGAGCTAAAATCCAACCACCTTTAAGCACTATGTCAAACATTGTTTCTGTTTTTTCTGAAGTAACCGGAGTAGTAGTTGGAAGCTGTGCTACAGCCTGTAAAATAAGCATTAAGTTCATGGGGAATAGAATGAATTTATAATTTTACGACAGATAAGTTTCTTATAATAACTGTTTTTTGTATGCATTTATTGTTTGCTCAAGCCCTAAATAGAGCGCATCGCAAATTAGGGCATGGCCAATAGATACTTCGGATAACCATGGAATATTTTCGTGAAAATAGTTAAGATTAACCAAACTCAAATCGTGACCTGCATTGACGCCCAATCCCACTTCACGGGCAACTTTTGCGGCCTCTATGAAAGGTGCTGCAGCCTGTTCGGGCGATTGAGGATAAAGGGTAGCATACGGTTCGGTATAGAGTTCGATCCGGTCGGTTTCCGTTAAAGCTGCATTTCGGATATTATCCGGATTGGTATCAATAAAAACAGAGACCCGTATTCCATGCGACTGAAATTCAGCTACAACCTCTTTCAGAAAAGCGCCATGCGCAATGGTATCCCATCCGGCATTTGACGTAATCGCATCGTGAGCATCAGGTACCAGAGTAACCTGCTCGGGTTTAACCGTACAAACCAGATCTATAAACTCACGTGACGGATAACCTTCAATATTAAATTCGGTAGTTATAATCGGGCGAAGAGCGTATACATCCGCATATCTGATGTGGCGTTCGTCTGGTCTTGGGTGCACTGTTATTCCTTCAGCACCAAATAATTGACAGTCATTTGCCACTTTCAGTACATCAGGAACGTTACCTCCCCTTGCATTTCGCAAAGTGGCTATTTTGTTGATATTTACACTAAGCTTCGTCATCAATTTCTTTCTTGGATATTTGTAAGTGTGATATGCATTTCGTTTCTTTGCATTATCGTTGGTTCTATGAGACAAAGTTAAGGAAAAAACCAGCAAACACCAAGTTATCCTTCTCTTATTTGACACTTTCTTTGATAATAAAATACAATACAATTGTCTAATAATCAGAATGTAATCAGATGCTCACCTGATCTGTAACATTAAAATATACAAAAATGAGAATTGCGCTCTTCGGAAATACATTTCGTCTTGAAGCGGTCGAAACGGCGTTTCATTTATTGACAACTTTACAGAAACTACGCATTGAGGTTGTAATCGATGCATCGTTTTATAAGTTTCTGAAAGAGCATGGAGGAGATGTCGCAAATTTACCCCTTCAAATAATTGATAACGACAATTTTTTTGCTGATATTGCCCTTAGTCTGGGAGGTGATGGTACCTTTTTGAATACAGCCAAACATGTTGGCATTAAGGGAATTCCAATTTTGGGAATCAATGCGGGACATTTGGGCTTTTTAAGCGACGTGGCAAACAATGAGATAGAAACTGCATTGGAAAGCATTGTCAATCATCAATATCAGATAGAAGATCGATCTGTATTACAACTTATTACAGATAATCCGGATTGGAACGAATGTCCTTTTGCGCTCAATGAAATTGCCTTACTGAAACAGGATACGTCGTCTATGATAACCATTCATGTAAAGGTGAAAGGCGAATTGCTCAATTCATACAGAGCCGACGGGTTGTTGATCGCTACGCCGACCGGTTCGACGGCCTATTCGATGAGCGTGGGCGGACCAATCGTGGTACCGCAATCGAATAATTTCATTCTTTCGCCGGTAGCATCACACACATTGAGCATCAGGCCATTAATAATACCGGATACCTGGGAGCTGGATATTTCGGTCAGCAGCCGGACGAAGAGTTTCCTGGCCGCTCTCGACGGTCGTTCTGATGTGTTTCCGCAAAGTACGACGCTGAAAATCCGCAAGGCCGATCACACTATCAAGGTGGTAAAGCGGGCTAACCATACCTTTTTTGATACCTTGAAAACAAAATTGATGTGGGGAGCAGACAAAAGAACGGAGTAACGCTTCGCCGGAATGTATCGAAGTGTTGAATTTTTAGAATCAGAACAAAATAATGGATAAGAAAGAGTTACGAATAGTATATATGGGAACTCCCGATTTTGCCGTGGAGAGCCTTCGCATGTTGGTAGAAAACGATTACAATGTTGTGGGTGTGATTACCATGCCCGACAAGCCCGCAGGACGTGGCTATAAACTGCAATATTCTCCGGTTAAGCAATATGCACTGGAACAAGGGCTTCACTTAATGCAACCGGAAAAGCTGAAAGATCCCGATTTTTTGGATGACTTGAAAGCGCTGAATGCCGATTTACAGATAGTTGTGGCATTTCGTATGCTTCCCGAGGTTGTTTGGAATATGCCGCGCCTTGGCACCTTCAATCTTCATGCCTCGCTGTTGCCTCAATACCGGGGAGCAGCACCGATCAACTGGGCGGTGATAAACGGAGATACCGAAACCGGAGCAACAACGTTTTTCCTTACCCATGAAATAGATACCGGAAACATTATATTGCAGAACACAATAGCCATTGGAGAGACCGACAACGCGGGAGATGTACACGACAGATTGATGACCACCGGAGCAACACTTGTGCTGGAGACTGTGGATCTCATTCTGGCAAATAAAGTTTCGCCTATACCGCAGCCACAAAATGTGGTCGTAAAACCAGCGCCTAAGATTTTTAAAGAGACCTGCAAAATCGACTGGAATCAAAATGCGTCGGTGATCTATAATTTTATCCGGGGTCTGGCTCCCTACCCTGCCGCCTGGACTATTTTAAAAACCGATGCAGGAGAAGAGTTGACGCTGAAAATATTTGAAACGGAAAAAGAAGAAAAAGCGCATACGCTTCCCTGTGGAAGTATTCTGAACGAATCTTCCAATCAGGTGAAGGTAGCGGTTAAAGATGGTTTCATCCGGCTGAAGAGTATTCAGTTGGCCGGGAAGAAAAGAATGTCGGTAGAAGAGTTCCTCCGTGGAAATAAGTTTACGGAAGCCTATCGGTTGGAGTAAATCCAATTAAAGGAAGAAGCTGATGTTGTATGCGATGCTCTTCATCTCTTCGGGAGAGAGCTTCAGCTTCTCCTTCGCAAAGTTAATGTCCGACTCCGAATTAAGAGGTACCAGGTGGATGTGGGCATGTGGCACATCAAGTCCAATGACCGCAACACCTACCCTTTTGCAGGGAATCGCTTTCTCGATGGCCTTAGCCACCTTTTTTGCAAACAGAATGTACGCCTGAAGTGTAACGTCATCAAGATCGAAAATATAATCCTCTTCGATTTTCGGAACCACTAAAGTATGTCCCTTCGCGACGGGATTGATATCGAGAAACGCAAAAAAACGATCGTCTTCTGCTACTTTGTAGCATGGTATTTCGCCAGCAATGATTCGTGAAAAAATAGTTGCCATAGCTGTTCCTGTTATCAAATAGATATTTCGACGACTTCAAACGGAATAATTCCCGACGGAACTTTTATTTGAACTGTATCACCTACTTTTTTGCCCATAAGACCCTGTGCAATAGGCGTATTAACAGATAGTTTACCTTCCTTCAGGTTGGCCTCACTCTCCGAAACCAACATATAAGTCATTACTTGCCCATTGTTCGTGTTTTTAATTTTGACTTTATTCAAAATCTGAACGGAATCGGTACCAAGTGTACTTTCGTCAATCAGACGGGCATTTGCAAGGACATCTTTTAATTTTGCAATTTTCATTTCGAGCAACCCTTGCGCCTCTTTTGCTGCGTCATACTCAGCATTTTCCGACAAGTCGCCTTTATCCCTGGCTTCTGCAATCTGACGTGAGATCGCAGGACGTTGTACACACTCCAGTTGGTTAATCTCTTCCAATAGCTTTTTGTACCCCTCTTGGGTCATATACGATGTTGCCATGGTAAATTTGTTTTTAATGTAACTTATTGAAAACAAAAAGAATTCCGACTATTGCCGGAACTCTTTTTTGTATTTTGATTTAATTAAAATGTTTGCTGAATAATTCCTGTGCAAAGATACTGTTTTTTTTTCCTGAGAATAACCTATCGAAAAATTAAAATTTCCGGTGGAAAATCTCATTAAAAATAATACCCCGTTTTACCTCATCCAAATTTGAGAAATCAGGCAGTGTAACATGCTCCGCAGGTTCTTCCACGACATTCGACATGTTATTTGGTACATGTGCGTGTGTTACCAAATTGTCTTTATGCACCTTTTGCTCTACATCCAAAAAAGGCTGAGAATGCATTTTATTGAATCGCGGTTGTTCCGGAAGTACTACCGGTTTAGGTCGCTCTTCCTCCGGTTGCGTCATCTCCCGAATTACATCTTGCCAGCTTTTCGTTGGAGTAGATGGTGTGGGAAATTCATCGACCTTGCTTTTCTTTGCTTTGGACAAAAAACTGCTTAAAACTGCAACGATGACAGCTATAATGTAAATGATATTTCCCGAATTATCGGCCATAACAAAACTTTGAACTGTAAAGGTACTAAAAATATATGTTCTTTACTACTCTTTACAACGAAAATTCTTTCCGGATTTTGTCTACATAATCCAGTTTTTCCCAGGTAAACAGCTCCACCTCTTTCTCAATCGTATCGGTATAACGGGATGAAAATATTTTCTTTACAACTTTGGGTTCGCGCCCCATGTGCCCGTACGAAGCAGTTTCCGCATAGATCGGATTCCGAAGTTTCAATCTTTGCTCGATCGCTTTCGGACGAAGGTCGAACAGTTTCTCCAAACGCGAAGCAATCTCTTCGTCTTTCACGTTTACATTGGCGCGTCCATAGGTATTGACATACACGCTCAGGGGCTGAGCCACACCAATGGCATAAGAAACCTGCACCAGAATTTCGTCGGCTATACCGGCGGCAACAGCATTTTTAGCCATATGGCGTGCAGCATATGCGGCAGAACGATCGACTTTTGACGGATCTTTTCCGGAGAAAGCTCCCCCTCCGTGAGCCCCTTTGCCACCATACGTGTCGACAATAATTTTGCGACCTGTCAAACCGGTATCACCGTGAGGTCCACCGATAACAAATTTACCGGTCGGATTGACATGCAGAATGTAATCTTCATCCAGCAATTTTTTCCATTCCGGATTTTTGGCAAATACCCGTGGAATAAGAATGTTCTTTACATCTTCTTTGATTTTAGCTACCATCGCTTCGTCGGCCTCTTCCTGTGTAGTACCGTTTTGCGGAAGGATGAATTCGTCATGCTGGGTCGAAACCACCATGGTGTGTATGCGTTGCGGAATGCCATCTTCCGAATACTCAACTGTCACCTGCGACTTGGCATCGGGGCGAAGATAGGTTATCTCTTTGTTTTCACGACGCAAAGCGGCAAGTTCGATCAATAACTGATGAGATAGTTCCAACGGCAGAGGCATATAATTTTCTGTCTCTTTGGTGGCATAACCAAACATCATACCCTGATCGCCGGCTCCTTGATTGAGTGGTTCGGCACGCTCCACACCGCGATTAATATCATCCGACTGTTCGTGAATAGCCGAAAAGATGCCGCAGGCATCACCATCAAATTTATATTCGCTTTTGGTATAACCAATCTTGTTGATTACCTGACGTGCAACATCCTGAACATCCACGTACGCACTCGATTTTACCTCTCCGGCCAAAATCACCTGTCCGGTAGTTACGAGCGTTTCACAAGCCACTTTTGAGTTTTCGTCGAATGCCAGAAAATTATCCAGAATAGCATCTGAAATTTGATCGGCCACCTTATCGGGATGTCCTTCGGAAACCGATTCTGAAGTAAATAAATAATTTGTTGTCTTCATGTGAACAATAATACGTTATTAAACAAACAAAGAAAGCATGAATTCGTTTCACGCCTTATCATGTTATGAATAAAATTTGATTGGAATAAAAAAGCAATGCTCGATAGCACTGCATGAACGAGACAGAATCACGTTTTAGCATTTTTTTCCGTGGTTGCAAGCAATCAAATCTATCCACTATTTTTGACTCTGCAAAGTTACGTCATTTTGTTATAAATGCAATAGATCATACCGTAATTTTTGGAGACATAAAAAAGGCCATCTCCTGCTTTTTCGGAGATGGCCCTGAATAAGTTGACAGAGTTATTAATATCGTATGCCGACAGTCAATGCAATATTACTATTGTGTGTGGTTACACTGGCCGGTTGCATGTTTGCCTGTATGGTATAGGGTTCGTATGCATAGAAATTCTGTTTTTGATTATTCAAAACATAGGCAATGTCAAAATTCCAGTTCTGATAACGATATCCTATACCTGCCGTAAAGTTCTGCGTATTTACATCCAGAGAATACTCACTGTCGGTGCGAACGGAATTAAGGGCTAACCAGCGGTATGCACCCGATTTGGTTGCAGGCGATATGTAATTGTACCCCAAACGAATCGCAAAATCATTGGTTGCACGGAATTCACCTCCTACTCTAAATGTATTCACCCCTTTCAAATCTTCGTTAATGAATCCGTTTTGGCTTTGATAGTAAGAAGTCGATCCGTTATCATCTTTCAGTTTCATTGTTGTATAGTCCTGATACTGGTAATCGAAACTAATAATCCCCTTTTTTCCGATTATGCCTGCGATTCCAAAAGTATATGCAGCTGGTGTCTGAATTTTATACTTACCACCTCCACCTTCGTTAGGTGTATAGGCAATTCCGTTGATAGGAGCATTGTGATTTCCGGCATCGAATGAACTGTACGCTAATGCGGCGTAATAATCGTCACTCATATTGTAAAATGTCGGAGTGTGATACGAGAATCCCACTCTGAGGAAATCGGTCGGACGAACAATTACACCCAGTTTCAAATCAAAACCGGAACCTGTGGTGTATACCTCGTTCTGCAAATTGAAACCAGCTCCGGCAGGAAATTTTTCCGCATAGTGACTAACCATTGAATAGCTAAGGCTCTGCCATCCTATCGAAGCTCCCAGGTATAACATATTGGAAATATTAGCGCCATAACTCAGGTTATATTGGTCGATGTAGCCTCTCTCCGTGAAATCGTATGACGGACTTACATTGCCTCCCAGCGCCGAATTCCACTCTCCGGCATTGGTTGTACTCGGGTTTATCAAATAAGCGCTATATGCCAGAATCGGCAACCACGGTAAGGTGGCGTCACCATATGGATCGTAATTATTGGTGCTTAAAAGATCAGCACCCGATAAGCCTTTGCTACGGGCAGCAATATTATCCGTCAATGAGCTGGTTTGGTTACGCCCCGACATTGTGCCGTTTCGGTTAAAGGATTTCAACCTGTCGAAAGAGAAACTGAATGCAGAACTAAACTGATCCGTTCCCGGAATAATCTGCACCAGTGAGAAATTATTAAAATGCGCAAAAAAATTATTATCCTTGTTGTTAAGCCCATTCCACGTAGAATTGGTAGAACTATTCAACATGTTGAGTGTTGCTGTTAACTCGGAACTACGGTACACACCCAACCCTGCCGGGTTCTGAGAAATAGCGGAAGCATCACCCCCCAATGCAGTGAAAGCACCGCCCATACTCATATAGCGAGCAGTTCCCTTTAGTTGTGTTTGTGATGCTTTCAATGCATCAAATTCATCCTGATCTTGTGCATGTAAGCCGGCTGTTAAGCCCAACAACAAACCAATTGAAAGCAAACTTTTCTTTATCATGATAGAATAATTTGAATGATTATGTCAATATTATACTTATCTCATTATTTATTATGCGATTATCAACGACGACCACCTCCGCGGGATCCTCCACCGGAATAGCTTCCGCCACCTGATGAATAACTACTGCTTCCTCCCGAGTAGCTTTGGCGGCTACCGGATGAGTAAGAAGAGGAATTGCTGTTGCTATTGGAAGAGGGTCTGTCATACGATGACGATGAAGAGCTTCTTGTATTGTTGTAGTATGCTGTGTTATTCCGGCTACTGCTTCTTGTTTCGTTACTACGTATATAGGTTCCGGACGAAGAAGGTACCGACACGATTTCGGAACTACGACGGCTTCCACCACCGGAGTAACCACCACGGTTGTTATATTGAGGTGTTGAACCACTTACATCAGCACCAGACGAACGACTTCCTCCTACGTTGTATCCTCTGTTCGATAAGAAGCCATTCCAGAACGCCGTATTCTGACGGTCTCCCCGGGTTCCGATGGAGTTGCCACGGGTTCCCGTTGTTGTGGAGTTGAAAGCCTGACTACCACTTCTGCTACCCAAACCCGAAGATCTGGATGAGACCACAGTACCACGGCTACCTCCCGAAAGATTCAGCGCATTCCGTCTGCCTTCGGTCGTATAGGCATAGGGTCTTGTTCTGCCGCCATACCAACCACCGTAATAAGGGTATCCTCCGCCATAATATCCACCCCATCCGGCATAATAAGGATATCCTCCGCCGTAATATCCACCATAATAGTATGGATAATCCCAACCGAATCCCCAGCCATAACCCAGATTCAGGTCCCAGGATGTACCGTACCAGCTTGAATACCATGGTGAGTAGATGCCACCATATCCGTATGGATAATGACGATACCCTCCGTAAGGCCATCCCCAGGCGCCATAATTACCGCCATAAACATTGATAGTCCAGTTTACGTTGTCAAGCGGAGCAGCGTCTTCTTCGTCAGTACCATTGAGAATAATGGTTCCGGGATTGTGGAAGCGTTGAATTCTGTTGGCATATTCGCCGGCAGACAAGGTTGCCTTTGTGCTATCGATACGTGCGTCTTTATTATCACCAGAATAATAGACCGTATCTCCTTGTAGATTTTTGACTATCACAATATCTTTGTCACCAACTCTTGTCGATTCAATTTTATATTGATTATCGTTCTCGGAATTGTCTGCTTTTTGTGCCGCAGATTTTACCGATTGGGCTGGAAACGATGCATTTTTTCCGGGCTTAGAATAAAGATCATCGTACAGATCTTGTCCGAAAGCGAAGACCGGAAGCAACATCAATGCCGTTACAAAAAACAATTTTGTTTTCATGATTATATCTCCTTTTTCTTTACGAGTGAACTTCTCTTTTATTACTTAGACAGTATACGTTTTTGTAGGTTTAATCCTTCCAAAGATTTCAGCATATTAACGATGCCGGTCTCAATTTTATTATCTAAGTTTGTATCCTTTTTAGATCAAGGCAAAGTTAAGTCAAATGCCCTGTGAATAATACGTTTTACTTCTGATTTAACGAAAATAAACCAAACCGGAATGGATTACATTGAACTTACATTATCTCTTAACAATTTACGTGGTTTCGAAAATGATATTGTATCGGCAACGCTTGCTGAAATAGGCTTCGAAAGTTTCATCTATACAAATGACGGGGTGAAAGCTTATTGTGCTGCATCGTTGTTCGACGAAAAAGAATTAAAAAACTGGAAAGAATCTTTACCCTGCGCTATTGATGTGGAATACACGTTTGAACTGATAAAAGACAAGAACTGGAATGAAGAGTGGGAAAAGCACTATTTTTCTCCTATTATTATCGGAGACAACTGCGTTGTAATACACAGTTCGTTTCACACGGACATTCCCAAAGCCACGTATGATATTCTGATTGACCCGAAAATGTCGTTCGGCACGGGCCATCACGAAACCACCAGCCTGATTATCGGAGAGTTGATCAAAATGGATGTGGCCGGAAAATCACTGCTCGATATGGGGTGCGGAACGGGTGTTTTGGCCATTCTGGCCGATATGAAGGGAGCCAAGCCCATTACAGCCATCGATATTGACGAATGGGCCTACAAGAATACCGTCGAAAATATACGATTGAACAGTTGTCCGGATATCAAGACGCTTATGGGTGGAGCCGAATTGTTGGCAGGAGAAAAGTTTGATATTATTCTGGCCAACATTAACCGTAACATCCTGCTCACCGACATGAAGCATTATGCCGCTTGTCTCTCCGCCGGAGGTATGTTACTGATGAGCGGATTCTACAAAACCGATATGCCGGCCATTGAATCGGAGGCGAAGGAAAACGGGCTTACCTTCGTTAAATTTGAAGAAAAGAATAACTGGGTAACTACCGTATATGAAAAACGTTGAACTGTTCGATTGTTGAAGCGTTGAATGAATAATACTCCGCAACGATTAAACAATTACACGATTAAACAATTAAACACAGACTATGAAGACTTACACAAACGTAAAAGATCTGGGCGACCTGAAAGCTGCGGTTGCCGAAGCGTTGGAAATTAAGAAAAACCGTTTTGGATATAAACGTCTGGGCGAAAACAGAACATTGTTGATGGTATTCTTTAATTCGAGCCTGCGCACCCGTCTGAGCACGCAAAAGGCAGGTATGAATCTGGGTATGAACACCATTGTGCTGGATGTGAATCAGGGAGCCTGGAAGCTGGAAACAGAACGTGGGGTCATTATGGATGGCGACAAAACCGAACATTTACTGGAAGCCATTCCCGTGATGGGCTGCTATTGCGATCTTATCGGCGTGCGTTCATTCGCTCAATTTGAAAATAAGGAGTACGACTATAACGAAACCATTCTCAATCAGTTTATCAAATATTCCGGTCGTCCGGTGTTCAGTATGGAAGCCGCTACCGGCCATCCGTTGCAGGCTTTTGCCGATCTGATTACCATCGAAGAGTATAAAAAGACGCAACGTCCGAAAGTGGTGCTGACCTGGGCTCCCCACCCCAAAGCATTGCCTCAGGCTGTGCCCAATTCGTTTGCCGACTTTATGAATGAAGCGGATGTCGATTTCGTGATTACCCATCCGCACGGTTACGAACTGGCTGAAAAATTCGTGCGCGGTGCCCGTGTAGAATACGATCAGGATAAAGCGCTGGCGGGTGCCGACTTTGTATATGCCAAAAACTGGGCGGCTTATACCGATCCGAATTACGGACAAATTCTGAGCAAAGATCGTGCGTGGACCGTAAGTACCGAGAAAATGGCACTGACGAACAACGCCTACTTTATGCACTGTCTGCCGGTGCGTCGCAACATGATTGTGACCGACGATGTGATTGAAAGCCCGCAATCGATTGTGATTCCCGAAGCTGCCAATCGTGAAATATCGGCTCAGGTAATACTCAAACGTATGCTGGAAACCTTGTAAGGAATAAGTTAGATACTGATTCTCTCTCATACAAAAGGCTGTCTCAAAACAAACGAGGCAGCCTTTGTCGTATCCAACAGTTTATAAAACTAAATAGTTATCCGCAAAGCGTACTAAGTAATAGATGGCATTGAAAATTCATTATTGCCGTCTGCTTTAGCTGACGGTGGAAGCAATAGACATTTCTACGGGGCTTTAGCCCAACTGTCATTCGGCTAAAGCCGTATCGGATTACAGAGCAGCTATCCGTCGGTTGAAACCGACGGCAATAATGTACATTATCCGGGATTCACCGCTTGCTTAGGACATCTTGCGGATAATCATACAAAACTATTAGCCGGAGTTGCTTATGGTTCGTCCTCGCTTGTGTGAAAAGAGCTGTATTTTTTAAACCTTTTCTCTTCGGACAAGTCATAATATAAATATATATAGCGCTAAAATATAACACATTACTACCGGAAAACGATTGACAGATACGCGATATAAGTTAATGATTTTTGAGGAGTTTTACAATAACTCCTATTTCACGGATTGAATAGCGTAAAAATAAAAAAGAGCGTATCCTACCAAACTGTTATTTTTTACTTATATTTGGTGTTGAATGTACACTTATCATGTATTTTTGTTTTGTAATAAATTAAAATACAACACATTAACCTAATACTATCTTACCATGAAGAAGCTCTTTATTCTTGTCATGTCCGGTGTTTTATCGTCGGCCATGATGGCTCAGACTTCGGAAAACAGTTCGCAGCCTGTTGTTAAAAAACAGCTGGTACCTACAGTAACTATTCCCGCTCCACCGGGTTCAAAAGGATTCGGAATGGCTCCGGCAACCAGACCTGCCAATACCAAGGCTCCGGCTCCGCGTCCGATGCGTGGAAGCGCCAGCGCCAACGATCCCCGCGAAATAACCACTACCACGCTTGGGGAGATGAGCATGAGCGATCCCTACGTTTTTACCGATCCGGCCACTAAAACCTACTACCTCACCGGAAGCGGCGGTGCAATTTACAAAAGCAAAGATTTGAAAACATGGACAGGCCCTTACGGTGCTTATGATACCCGGGGTACATGGATGGAGGATGCCAAATTTGTGGCAGCAGCCGAAATACATCAGGTAAACGGTAAATACTATTATGCCGCTTCGTTCGGTAGCAATGAACTGGTCGACGTGGTTTCCCGCCGTTACAACGTGCGTCGCCATCAGACCATGATTCTGGAAGCCGATAAGGCCGACGGACCCTACAAGTTGAAAAATGCCGACCCGAATTACGACTACCTACCCCATAGCTGGGACATTATCGATGGTACCATCTATGTGGAAAACGGACAACCTTACATGGTTTTCGTGCACGAATGGATGCAAACATTCGACGGTACGATGGAATATGTAAAACTCTCGCCCGATCTTAGCAAAACCATCAGCGAGCCGGTCATGCTCTTCCGTGCCAGCGAATCGCCCTGCCCGTTGGAAATGGTGGGCAATGGCGAAATGACCTATGGCCTCAAGTTGCCGGGTTGGGTAACCGACGGACCGGAAATGTTCCGTACCAAAACGGGTAAATTAGGCATGTTGTGGGCATCGTGGGGAGCCAAGCGCTACCTGCAATGCATTGCCTATTCACAATCGGGAACCATCGAAGGCCCCTGGATTCAGGAACCGAAACCGTTTATCGACAACAATACGGGACACGGCATGTTTTTTACCACCTTCGAAGGCAAACGGATGTTTATCGTACACCATGCCGATGGCGACGGCCCGCGTAAACCTCAGATATGGGAGGTCGACGATTCGGGCGATAAAGTAGTTCTTGGAAAAAGATTCATCTAAACCCTTTATACAAATGATACGTTTTAAAAATAACCGGACAGCCATTCTGTTGATTGCACTGTCGCTTACATCTGTTCAGGGAGTCGCTACGGCTCAACAGCACGATCAGTCGGAAACCCGAAGTAAAATAGTTCCCGGCGAACAGGCGCCCCCTGCCAACCCGGGACAACGGAATTTTGGGGGCATGATTCCGTCTTCGAGAGCTCCGAGACCAGCCAGAAGGCCCATGACACCGCGCCCCGAACCGAAAATTGAGACGGTCGCGTTAGAACAACTCTCTATGAGTGATCCCTATATCTATCCCGACGAAAATAGTCATACCTACTATCTCACCGGAACGGGTGGAACTCTCTACAAAAGCAAAGACTTGAAAATGTGGACAGGACCCTACCCGATTATTGATCTGTCGGGAACCTGGATGAACGGTCTTTTTGTGGCCGCTGCCGAAATTCACCACATCGGTCATAAATATTATTATGCCGGTACGTGGAGCGACCACAACCACCTGATCGAATATGTTCCTCTCCGCTACAACGTGCCGCGCAACCAGACTCAACTATTGGTGGCTGACTCTCCCGAAGGACCTTACAAACCGTTGGTGGCCGATCACGAATTTTGTCTCGGCCCTGAAAACTGGGATATCATCGACGGCACACTCTACGAAGAGAACGGCACTCCCTACATGGTTTTCGTGCACGAATGGACACAACTTATCGACGGCACAATGGACTATATTCCACTCTCAAAAGATTTGACACATCGTACCGCCGAACCCACTACCATGTTCCGTGCCAGTGCAGCTGCATGGTCGAAAGAGATGAACACCATCGGTGAAGCGACATTTGGATTGAAGATGCCCGGCTGGGTGACCGACGGACCCGAAATGTTCCGCACCAAAACCGGCAAACTGGGAATGTTGTGGTCGAGCTGGGGAGAACACCGGTATGCACAGGGCATCGCCTACTCTACCTCCGGCAGCATAAAAGGCCCGTGGGTACACGAGACAGAGGCATTTAAAGGCGACAACTCCGGCCATGGAATGTTGTTTACCACTTTCGAAGGCAAACGATTGTATATTGTTCATCATGCCGAAGGTAACGGTCCGCGTAAACCTCAGATATGGGAGGTCGACGATTCGGGCGATAAGCTTATATTGGGCAACAGATACCTTTAATTCATTCTCATATTTACCGTTTAAATTTTATACAAATGAAAAAAATCACACTATTGATGGCAGCATTTGTTATGTGCGCCATGGCATCGGCTCAGTTCGCCGGTATTCAGCAACGTGGTCCGCAGGAAGAAGCGCTTCCCGAAGGATTCAAACCGAGTTCTACCAATATCTTCCTGGCACAGTATCCGGCCGTCAATGCCGCTACACGACAGGTTATGTTTCGTGTGAACGCTCCTACTGCTCAAAAAGTACAGATCGATTTGTGTAACAAAAAATACGACATGGTGAAGGATGAAAAAGGCGCGTGGACCTGCACTTCCGATCCTCAGGTCGTGGGCTTTCATTACTATGCCGTACTTATCGACGGGGTTCCGGTGATGGATCGTAATACCGATGCTTATTTCGGGAGTAACTGGAAATCATCGGGTGTTGAAATTCCCGAAGGACCGGAAGGCAACTACTACCGTTTCAACAAAAATATTCCTCACGGACAGATGCGTTCGTTGTACTACTGGTCGGAACTCAACGGATTGGAACGTCACGTGAACGTGTATGTACCTGCCGAATATGAAAAGAATCCGGCAAAAAAATATCCGGTTCTGTATCTGCTTCACGGTTGGGGCGAAGATGAAAACGGATGGTCGAATCAGGGGCATGTAGGCAATATTATGGATGGGCTGATTGCCGCTAAAAAGGCCGTTCCGATGATCATTGTAATGGATTGTGGCGATATCAAGACCAACCCGGACGTACGCAAAGCTGCAACCAACGATGTTACTCAAATCTATGTAAAAGACCTGATGCCATTTATCGAAAAGACATTCCGCACGCAGGCCGACCGTGATCACCGTGCCATGGCAGGTTTGTCAAGAGGCGGCGGACAAACAACTTCCACCGTATTTCCCAATATGAATAAATTTGCCTGGATGGGAACCTTTAGCGGGTTCTTTATGGGCATGAGAATGGGTGGCAACAATGCGGTTCCTGCTCCCGATATGAAAACACAGGTTGAAACATCGTTCAACGGTGTGTTCAAAGATGCGAAGGCTTTCAATAGCAAGATGCACCTGCTCTTTATCAGTACCGGAACGGCAGAAAACAGTCCGAAAGAAGCTGTGGAAGCTCTCAAGGCACACGGCATCAAGGTGGTTTTCCACGAATCGCAGGGAACTGCTCACGAATGGCTGACCTGGAGACGTGCTCTCAACGAGTTTGCTCCCCGGTTGTTTAAATAGGCAATATCGCAAAACCTATCTTTAAGTAAGGAATAAGTTGATTGAACCAGGAGTTGATCTCAATCAGCTTATTTCTTTTGTAACAAGTGGTTATCAACCTTACACGACTATCATAAACATTTTTAATACAGACACAATGATAAAGCATTACACCTCCCTTTTTTTCATAGCATTCCTAACTATTTTCTTTTCACTTCCCGGTTTCGCACAAGAAAAGAGTTCCGCTCCACAGACCGGAATCGTTATCGTTCCTAAGGCTCAAAAACCGCAGCAACAGAAAAAATTCAACGAGAAAGATCTGGCAGGCTACCTGCTGGTCTATTTCAAAGATCAGGATCAATCGGCCTACATGGCCATCAGCGCCGACGGATACACCTTTACGGATGTGAACGGAGGTAAACCTGTGTTTATCGGCTCTCAACTGGCAGAACAAAAGGGCGTACGCGATCCGCATATCGCCCGTGGCCCTGACGGAGCTTTTTATCTGGCCATGACTGATTTGCATATTTTTGGCAAGCGAGCCGGTTTTCGCGATACCGAATTTGAACGTCCTGCCGAGAAATACGGATGGGGTAATAACCGGGCGTTGGTGCTTATGAAATCATACGATCTGATCCATTGGTCACATACCGATTTTCGCGTCGACAAAGCGTTTCCCGAACTGGGAGACATCGACTGCTCGTGGGCTCCCGAAACCGTTTACGACCCTGCTGCCAAGAAAATGATGGTCTATTTCACGATTCGTTATAACAACAAATCCTGCCATCTCTACTACTCCTATGCCAATGCCGATTTTAACAAACTCGAAACCACACCTAAACAAATTACCGAAATCGATGGGTTGGACGGCGATATAACCAGGGTTGGCAACAACTACCAGCTATTTTACGTAAACGATGCCAAAGTGCTACATGCCGTTTCCAACAAAATCAACGGCGATTATAAGGTCGAAGGTGGCCGTATCGATCCCGAAAAAGTATCGACCGAAGCGCCGAACTTTTTTCGCCGTCTTGGAACCGATGCCTACGTGTTGATGTACGATGTGTATGGTGCCCGCCCAAGCAACATGGGTTTCAGCGAAACTACCGATTTTGTTCATTTTAAAAATATCGGCCATTTCAATGAGGGAGAAATGAAAACGACCAATTTCAAAAGTCCCAAACACGGTGCCGTCACCTACCTCACAAAAGCAGAACTGAAAGCTGTAGCCGACCATTGGAAAATAGCGATTGATCTGAAATAACAAAATCAGAATAGATTATTCCGAAATTGATTAATACTGTTATATTCCGACCTCTCCTCCTAATCTCCTCTCCCAAGGAAAGGAGGAACACGACAGTAAAAATATGGAATAAAACTCATTAATACAGATGTAAAGCCCCTCTCTTCGGGAGAGGGGTTGGGTCTGACGATAAATATACCGATGATAAATATCGGCATTTACAATCTGACTCCGACACGAAGTCGTCGTGAGGAGAGGTCAAACACTGAAATGAAACAACATAATCTCTAAGGAGTTACTCACAACCAATTTAATACCATTATTTTATGCATAACACAAACCATAAACTGACGAAAAGTCTGCATCTTTTGGTTGCCGTGGTATTATCTGCCGCTTACGGTTATAGCCAGCAGAGCGCCTTTCAACTGAACGATTTGGGCGTATTCAAAAAACGGGGCGTCGATCTGATGATCTATAACGACTCGTACAACGCGGGTGGTTTTTTTGACGAGAAGGTCAACGGAATAGAGATGATACAACATGGAGTGCGTACCGTAACCGGTGGAGCCGTTCGTCTCAGTCCTACCCCGGAACAGTGGGATCTGGTTCCAACGGCATCCGACCGCACTATCGATGTCAAAGGCAATTCAGTCTCGGTCTCCCTCTATTACAAAGAGTATGATTTTACCAGCAAAATTAAGGTTGAAGGTAAAGGAAACGGCTGTCTTATCACCGTTACGCTCGATAAACCCCTGCCCGTAAAATTAGCAGGGAAAGCCGGGATGAATATCGAATTTTTGCCGGCCACCTATTTCAAGAAGACCTATCTGATGGATCAGAAAACCGGTATTTGTCCTGTTGTGGCAGCCGGTCCGACAGTAGCCGATGCCTTCTCCGAAAAGATTCCGCAGTTCAATAACCTGTTGACCAACGAACGGTTCGGAGATACCTACGCGAAGGTTGTACCGCTTGCATCGGGTAAGAAACTGACCCTGTCGCCCGACAATCCCAAGTCGCTGGTCTCGGTCGAATCGCTCACAGGGCAAATCAGTCTGCTGGATGGGCGCAACCTTGCTCCCAACGGATGGTATGTAGTTCGTGAACTGATTCCTGCAGGCAAAACAGGAACTGTTATTCAGTGGTTGTTTACACCCAACAGCATTGTCAACTGGATAAAAGAGCCGGTAATATCACATTCGCAGGTAGGCTACTATCCCGATCAGCAGAAAGTTGCCGTAATTGAAATCGATCCCAACGACAAAGCACTTGCTATAGCCTCGTTATACCGCATGAACGAAAATGGCACGCAGGTGAAAGTTCTGGACGGCAAACTGTCAAACTGGGGTAAATTCATGCGTTACAATTACCTTCGTTTCGATTTCTCTTCCGTCAAAGAGACGGGCATTTATCAAATCAGATACGGCAACTACAGTTCAGACCCCTTCCCTATCGGCAAAGATGTGTATGCCAGCATCTGGCACCCCACGCTCGATACCTGGTTGCCGGTGCAAATGGATCACATGTTTGTGAAAGAGGCCTACCGTGTATGGCATGGCAATCCGCATCAGGACGATGCGCTTCAGGCACCTACAGACACGCTCATTCACGACGGTTACCGGATGGGACATACTACCGAAACGAAATACAAACCCTACGAACATATTCCCGGTTTGAATATCGGAGGATGGTTCGATGCCGGAGATTTCGATATTCAGACAGGATCGCACAACACGGTAATCGGCTATTTGGTGAGCGCCTGGGAAGATCTGAAACTGAATCACGACGAAACCATGGTGGACAAAGAGCGCAAATATGTGGCCATTCATCATCCCGACGGTGTTCCCGATTTGTTGCAACAGATCGAACACGGAACGCTGGCGTTAATGGCTCAGTTCCGTGCATTCGGCCACTCTATCCGCGGCATTGTACAACCTCACCTGTGGCAATACGATATGATTGGCGATGCCGGAAACCTTACGGATGGCTTGGTCTACAATCCGAACCTGAAACCTTTCCAGAAGGATGGTTTTACCTCCGGAACGATGGACGACCGGTGGGCATTTACCAGCCACAGTCCGATGGGTGATGTCGGTTCGGCCACCGCATTAGCTGCCGCCAGTCGTGCCCTGAAATCGTACAATGACAGCCTCTCTGCCGAATGTTTGGCTACGGCTCAGAAGGTATGGAATGATGATATACTGAACAAACCGGAAGAGACACCCAATGACGATATGCCGGGTATGCCGGCCAATTTCAGAAGAACCATGTCGGCCGGTCAGGGAGCGCCACTGACTATTGAATTATTACTGGCTACCAAAGACAAAAAATATTCCGATTACCTTGCCAAAATATGGCCGGAGGTAAAAAAGAGTTTCGATGGTAACCGTCAGCGGATGTCCTTCGGCGCAAGCTCTCTCCGGACATTGTTGAAAGCCATTCCCTTTATGGACGAAGAGTATAAAAACGATTTGAAAGCGATTGCTCAGAACATGAAGAAAGAGTTGGATGCTTTGGTCGATAAAAATCCGTACGGAGTGCCTCTGGGACAGGGTGGTTTCTACTCTCCCGGCAGCAATTTCTCCGTCGTCGACTGGTCGCTGACTAACGCGAAGCTTTATCAGTATTTCCCCGATATTATCAGCAGGGAGTATGCCATCCGCGGATTAAACTACGTGCTCGGCTGTCATCCGGCATCCAGTATTTCGTTTGTTTCCGGTGTAGGTGTCAATTCCAAACGGGTAACTTACGGTAACAACCGTGCCGATTTCACCTCCATTCCCGGTGGAATGGTTCCGGGCAACTACCTTATCAAGCCCGACTTCTACGAAAACAAAGAGGACTGGCCCTTTATCTGGTACGAAAATGAAGTGGTTGTCGATGGGTGTGCCGGTTACATCTACCTTGCAGCATTAGTCGATCATCTGCTTCAAAAATAAATCTGTTTTTTAGAGGGGACAGTAGAATCAGTGCGATTCCATTGTCCTCTTTCAATTTATTAATCAACTGTAAAAATGAGCATAAAAGTATCCTATTTGAAGTTATTGTTTATTCCGATGTTCGGAATCGGTACGATTTGTTCCGCGCAAGATATGTCATCGCCATCTGTATACAACGATGGTTTGCAACGGACCACTCCCGAAGAGCAGGGCGTTCCGTCGGCAACTATCGCCCGGTTTTTCCAGCAGGTTCAGGAAAAGGGGTACGATGTGCATAGTCTGATGATGATTCGCCACGGCAAGGTTATTGCCGAACACTGGTGGGCTCCCTATGTGCCGCAGTATCAACATGCCATGTATTCGGCAACCAAGACCTTTACCGGCATCGCTGTTGGCTTTGCCGTGCAGGAAGGTCTGCTGCATATCGACGACAAGGTAACCTCATTCTTTCCCGATCTGTTACCCGAAAAAATCTCGCCCGAATTGGCAAAACTTACGGTAGCTCATCTGCTGACGATGTCGGTAGGCCATGGCACCACCTCCTATCCGGGTTCCGGCGACAGTCAGGTGCGCTCTTTTTTAGCCACCTCTTTTGCTCACGAACCGGGAACTGCTTTTGCCTACAACATTACGGCCTCACACATGCTTTCGCACATCCTGACGCGGGTTACTCATCTCTCGCTGTACGAATATCTCAAGCCGCGGTTGTTCGACCCGCTGGGAATTCGCGACGTGATTTGGGAGATGGATAACGACGGATACAACATGGGCAATGGAGGTTCTCACATGAAAACGTCCGATATGGCCAAGATGGGGCTCTTTCTGCTCAGCAAAGGAAAGTGGAACGGAAAACAACTGCTCGACCCGCAATGGATCGTCTCTGCAACCACACCGCACATTTTTCAGCATCCCGAACGCACGGCCGAGGAGAATGAAAAAGCAGCTGACGACGGCTCGCAAGGCTACGGATACCAGATATGGATGGGACGTCACCACTCGTACCGGGCTATCGGAGGTCAAAACCAGTTGATTATGGTTATTCCGGACTATGATTTGATTGTGGTATGTCATAGTCAGATCGGAGACGAAGCCGGATTTAACAAGCTGATTTACGATATGTTGCCCGCTATGAGCGACAAAAAGCTGAAACGGGATCGTACGCTCGATTTGAATGCCGAACTGGCAAAATATGAGATCAAACGTCCGTTTAGCGGCAACTCCGCCACCAAAGTCACGATGACCACCCGCCGGTACCGGATGCACCAAAATAGCCTGGGCATCAATAGCGTACAGTTTCGCTTCGATGCCACCGGCAACTGTCACCTCACGATTGTGGCCGCCGGTGCTATTCACAACATTCCCTTCGGACTGGATAGCTGGCTGATGGGAATGACCGACCGGACGCTCACGGTTGCCCGCACCGTTTATCCCAACGTGATGGATGTGACGCCGGTACGCACCGCAGGAACATGTTCGTGGACATCGACCGGTCTGCTTTCTGCCCACTATTTTTCGATGTTCAATGCCGGTTCGTCCGAAACCTTCCGGTTCGCCTTCGACGGCGATAAGCTACGGATGGAGATCGTTGCGCCGACTCAAAACCGGCCGAAAGGGATGCAGGCAGCCCCTCCGGCAGCTGCACAAACCGAATCGCCCAGTTTAATCTTTACCGGAACGCGAATGACGGATTGAGGCCAATACCAAATCTTTCTGTGGCGTTCATGCCCTTCAACTGCCGGTACTCTTATCTGTTGAGTACCGGCATTTTTCGTTTTTATCGCATAATCCGCCTGTTTTCATCTCTTCCCGAAACGATTTTTTCAATACCTTTGCAAAACAGGTTGGAGAATCGGATAAATAGTCGAATCACGGCCATAATTCATTGAAACAATAAATAATAGAGATAATGAATCAAAACGATACTTTAAATGCAAAACCCCGATTGACGGTCGTAAAGGTAGGAGGTAAAATTGTAGAAGAGGAGGCCTCGCTAAAACAGCTTTTAAGCGATTTTGCGGCCATCGAAGGGCACAAAGTGTTGGTGCACGGTGGAGGACGATCAGCAACGGCTATCGCGGCCAAACTGGGCATTGAGAGCGTAATGGTCAATGGCCGGCGTGTGACCGATGCCGAAACGTTGAAAGTGGTAACCATGGTTTACGGCGGTTTGGTCAATAAAAACATCGTGGCACAGTTGCAGGCAATGGAGATCAACGCGCTCGGACTTACCGGCGCCGACATGAACTACATGCTTTCGGTTAAACGTCCGGTGGGCGAAGTGGATTACGGCTTTGTGGGTGATGTAAAATCGGTGAATGCCGGTTTGCTGGCCGACCTGATTGGCAAAGGAATCGTTCCTGTGTTGGCTCCGCTTACACACGACAAACAGGGACATTTGCTCAATACCAATGCCGATACCATCGCCGGGGAAGCAGCCAAAGCGCTGGCTCACTATTTCGACGTAACATTGGTCTATTGCTTTGAAAAAAAAGGTGTTTTGCGCGACGAGCACGATGATGACAGCGTGATTGCCGAAATCGATAAGGGTGCGTTTGCCCGGTATGTTGCCGACGGAGTGATTCAGGGCGGCATGATTCCCAAATTAGAGAATGCTTTTCAGGCCATCGATGCCGGTGTCAGTCAGGTGATTATTACCAAAGCCGATGCCATCGACGGCACTGCAGGCACGAAGGTAATGCTTTGATTTGAAGTATACAAACCAACAAAAAACCATTAAGAAATTAAGAGCATTGAAGTATCACTTCATGTTTCTTAATTTCTTAATGGTTAATTAATTTCCAGTAGATATTCGCTACAAATTGATCGGAACCAACAGTTTAATGCTGAAGTTTCGTCCCATATTGTACACTCCGGTTCTGCCGGTAACATTATTTACATCTTCGTATTTAAGCCTGCTCAGATGGCTTTGATAGGCCACATCCGTCAGGTTGTTCCCCATCACATACAGCGAGAACAGCGTGTGCCCTTTGTGCATCACATCCCCTCCCACTCCGGCATACAACAAGGAATATCCGGGGGTACGGGTTTCCGTTCCGTAAGCCGAATAGAAATGGTTCTGGGCAAAATAACTCTCAACTCCTACGTTGATATATCCGTTTTTCAGCACGTTACCGTGACGAAACAGATCGAGACGCACATCGGTTTTCCATTTCGAAGCCGGTGTCATGGGCAAATAGCGTGTCGAATCGGGTTGATTCAACTGGATAGAGTTGACATACGAAAAACTGTTTTCGATATGCAGGCAATCGAACGGATGAATGTCCAGCATAAATTCTCCGCCCATGATGCGGGCATTTCCCGATACGAATTTGTATGTCACATTATCGTTTGTGATAGAATCGCCGCCTGCAACGCTTTCCAGTTTGCGTGAGAAGATATAATTGTTGATTTTATTTACAAACAGGTCGGCCTCCGCAGAGACATAACGCGACGAGTAACCCAGTTGAAAATCGGCCTGTAAACTGGTTTCCGGTTTCAGATTATTATCTCCTATTTCATAGCGAACAGTGCCGTCATGCACACCATTGGAGGCTAATTCGCCAATGTTTGGAGCTCTGAAACCTCTTGACAGATTGAATTTTGCATGAAGATCATCGGTAACCCGCCATGCAACTCCCAAACTTCCGGTTACACCGTTGAAATTGTTGGTAAATGATGTGAACCTGTGGTAGGCTGTGGGGTCGGAAGCGGTTGTTTTTTCGTCGTTAGCGTTTACATACAAATCGTCGGCATGTTCGTGACGGTTGTCGAACCGCAAACCGCCGCTGATATCAAACCGGCCCACCGTTTTGCTGGCAATACCGAACACACCCGCATCAAACAGAGCATATGCCGGAACCAGATACTCCGTCCCTTTATTCATCGAATGCTGGTACATCCCGTTGACTCCGAAAGAGGCCGACCATCCGTTTTTCTGCGCAAGCATGTAATGGATGTCGTAGTTCACCGTATTCAGCAAAAAATAGAGTCCATACTGATTGGGATCCAATACATTTTCAAACTCCTGACGGCGGTTCTGCTGGAATCCCAACGTGGTTTTCAGACTTCCGTCTCCGATAAAAATCGCATTGTTCCAAACGGCTTTATAGTGCTTTACCTGTTGGTATGGCATGGCATGTTGGTAACTTCGTCCGTCGGAATTTGTTGCCAGAGCGGTGCCTTCCACTCCATCTAAGGCAATGGGTTTGATAAATTTACCACTCAGGGAATCACGCGCTCCCTCCACAATGCCGGGTGTTAAGTGATACGAGCTTACGGTAAGATGCGAGTATCCCCACTCTTTGTTGATACCGATCAATCCGGTAAAGGACTGTTCTTTGAAGCGGGAATCATACACATAACCATCGTATTTGTTCTGGTAATCGTGCGCCCTCTTATCGCTGAACCGCAAATCCCAGACAATCCCCTTTTTATTGCCGGCCAGATCGAGAGAATAGGCCAGCAAACCGTTATTGGTCTGATAATTTGAAAAGAAATTACCCGCTATTTTGCCTTCGGGAAGCGTGGGCGCCGAAAACAGGTTGATAACACCAGCCATGGCATCCGATCCGAACATAAGACTTGCCGGGCCTTTCAATATTTCGGCTTTGTTAACCGCCTGTTCATCAATTTCGATGCCGTGTTCATCTCCCCACTGCTGGCCCTCCTGACGAACGCCGTCATTCACCACCACTACCCGGTTGTATCCGAGGCCACGAATGACCGGTTTGGAAATACCTCCACCGGTGGTTATCTGTGAGATACCCGGTTGATTTGCCAACGCATCCATCAAATTGGTCGATGCTTCGCGCAGAAGATCGGTGTGTGGCACAATGGTAATGGGAGTCGGTGTACGTATCAGTTGCGTGGAACCGGCGGTGGCGGTCACCACCACTTCGTCTATTTTAGCCGACGATTCGGATAGCGCAAAATTCTTTACCGCATTGGAGTGCAGGTCGATATTCTCAATAACCGATTGGTGTCCAACGTACGAAACCTGGATTGTCAACACTGTTTTTGGCAAATTACTGATGCGATAAGTTCCTTTCTCATCGGTGACGGCACCGGTTTTCAAATCAGGAAAATAGACCGCAACTCCGATCAGCGGCTCGCCGGTCAGTTTGTCGGTAACGGTTCCCTGCAGGGTGGTTTGTGGTACCGGAAGCGGTTCGGCACACAAGAGTACCGGAATAATATAAAGTAATATGAAAAGCAATCTTTTTTGCATAATTGTTTATTTTAGAAATGATTATAGACGGGATGCCGGTTTTATGGCAATCAGATACATCGCCACAAGCCGAATATACGCGCGGTCAGAGTATGATACAATGCTGATCCGGGTATACAATACACCCATTGTATTGCCCTGAAAGAGGCAATAGAAAAAATTAGTTTATAAAAAGGAAAAAGGGGTTATGCCATAGGAGGTGCACGAAGCAGATAGAGATAGGACACCTGTTGTACAGGAGCTTCCGATCTGCTAAAAACATGTTGGGCATAAGCGAAAGGCGTTACATCGGGTAATACCTTTAACGAATGGAGAATTACCGGAAAGAAATCGAACGAACAAATGGGACAGCTATCCGTCTTATCGGTAGAGATCGTTATTTGTCCGTTAACTAACTCGATGCTCTGATAATCGTGAGGCACCAATACACAGTGTACCGACTTCACCATCAAGGTGCCGGTCGCAAGCATCAAAAGGAACGATGCTATCAGTGTACGTAGTGTATTGCGTCTGCTCATTATGTCGTTATTGAGTGCAAAGGTACTATCACTCTGCGCGTATTGTGTTATCTGCGTCATTAAAAGAAGTGAAGCTGTGAATATAATTCTAAAATTATAGCTAAAAAAGATGAAGCTTTTGTTTGAAAATCAGTTCATTCGTCCTAACTTTGTTTGAATGCTAATTCTAAAAAAAACAGTGATATGGACAACATTCCTGAAATTAATAAGGTTACGATGCGCTCCTTGCAATCAAACGATTACAAACAACTCGCACAATCATTTACACGTACATACAGCGATGGAAGCGATGTTTTTTGGTCGCGAAAGCAGATAGATAAGCTTATTTCCATTTTCCCCGAAGGACAGGTCGTAACGGTTGTCGATAAAAAAATTGTGGGATGCGCGCTTTCTATCATCGTTGATTACGATTTGGTGAAGAACGATCATACCTATGCCTCTGTCACTGGAAACGAAACCTTTACCACACACAATCCCAATGGGAATATCTTATACGGCATCGAGGTGTTTATTCATCCGCTTTACCGGGGACTTCGCCTTGCCCGACGCATGTACGACTACCGGAAGGAGCTTTGCGAAACACTCAACCTGAAAGCGATCATGTTTGGGGGGCGTATTCCCAACTACCACAAGTATGCCGAAGAGATGCGTCCGAAAGAGTATATCGAAAAGGTACGCAAAAAAGAGATCTTTGATCCGGTACTAACCTTTCAACTATCCAACGATTTTCACGTACGCAAGGTGATGACCAATTACCTTCCGAACGACGAAGAATCGAAGCATTTTGCCTGCCTTTTGCAATGGGACAATATATATTACCAGCCACCTACCCCCGATTTTATACCGCCGAAGACCACCATTCGCGTGGGACTGGTGCAATGGCAAATGCGAAATTATCAGTCGATCGACGATCTGTTTGAACAGGTGGAATTTTTTGTCGATGCCGTATCCGATTATAAGAGCGATTTCGTTCTGTTCCCCGAATATTTTAATGCTCCGCTGATGGCAAAGTTCAACCATCTGGGCGAATCGCAGGCCATTCGTGAGCTGGCGCAATATACCGACGAGATACGAAAAAGATTCATAAGCCTTGCCATCAGCTATAATATCAATATCATTACCGGAAGTATGCCTCAATTGCGGGGGAACAATCTGCATAACATGGGCTTTCTTTGCCGTAGAGATGGTACCTACGACACCTACGAGAAAATACACATAACGCCGGACGAGATTAAGAGCTGGGGGTTGACCGGAGGAAAAGTAATCAAGACTTTCGATACCGATTGCGCCAAAATCGGCATACTGATTTGTTATGATGTGGAATACCCCGAATTGTCGCGTATCATGGCCGATCAGGGGATGCAGATACTCTTCGTTCCCTTTCTTACCGATACCCAAAACGGTTACTCCCGCGTACGCATCTGCGCGCAGGCACGCGCCATCGAGAATGAGTGTTATGTGGTGATTGCCGGATGCGTGGGCAACCTGCCCAGAGTGCACAACATGGATATACAATATGCCCAGTCGGGAGTCTTTGCGCCGTGCGATTTCGCGTTTCCTACCGACGGAAAATTTGCAGAGGCCACTCCCAACACGGAGATGATTCTGGTCTCGGATGTCGATATTTCATTGCTGAATGAGTTACACACCTACGGTAGTGTGCGTAATCTGAAGGATCGACGCGACGATTTATACGAGCTGATTTTGAAGAAATAAATAACAAACCCTTCCCCATGAAAAAAGGATTTACAATAACATATGCAGTCGTTTGTATCGGATTGATACTGTTGTCGATGGCTGTTTACAAAGAGCATCGACATATCTATCTACAATCCGCATCTGTTGATTCCGCAAAGAACGGTGTGGTATGCTCCATCGACACCAATATCGCATATATCACGATGTGGCAAAAATTGTTTTTAACCCGCGACCAGATACGCGAAGAGTATTACAACAATCACATTGCTTTGGTATCCGGAGTCAATCCGGCCTAATCCTTTCAATAGCAATCAACCATCGGATGCTACCCATTATTCGCTGATTCTATGCAATCTATCGGAAAAATTCTTATCATTACAGGCGCCATAGCTATTCTTGCCGGTGTTGTTATCTGTTTCGCAGGCAATAAATTATCGTGGCTTGGTCATTTGCCGGGAGATATTCGTATCGAAAACGAAAACGTAAAGTTTTATTTTCCGGTTACAACCATGATTTTGGTGAGCATATTGGCATCCATAGTGATTGGCATCATCAAAAAATTTCTCTGACAAAATACTTTGGAACAGAATATATTTTGTCTTTTTACAACATATTATGTTCTAAATGAATAAATAAAACTTTTAATTCATTTTTACAGCCAAAAAATTATGAAAAGCTAAAATATCGCACTATATTTGAAAGAGCATTTTTTTTATACCAAAATCCATTATCTAAAGAGGGACTATGAAAGTTTCCACATTAAAATTGGTCACGACCGATTTAAATTGTGTCGTAGACTATCTGAACTATAACATGAAGTTCAGGTGTACAGATTACAGAGATGAAATGGCCGTGCTGTCGAATGAATTGTCTGTTCGCCTGGACAATAACCAGAAAGCAAACAAGGTTATTCTGAAGAGTAATCAGGGATGTATTGATATTGACATTATTGAAAACGAAGCCAAATCCGGACTTTTCGGTCTGAGAGGTAGTTTTATCAATGATGTGGACAAAGTGATTGACAGATTCTGTGAAGAGTATATTATCTCGAAAAAGAGACTGTCTCCTCTCATTTACGACGCCCTGGGCTCGTAACTAAAAGTTATAGAAACAAATAAAATTACTGACAGCAGTCCGGTTTCCGGGTTGCTGTTTTTTTATTGTATCGTCTTAAAACAGCCCTACACAATGAATTTCAGACATGCAGGCCATATCCGTAGCTTTCCAGAAACTTGTTGTACTCTTCCGTAAACGTCGTTTTCCGGTGATGCTCATCCTGATTGAGAATATATGCCCGCACTTTATCTTTTTGTGATTCGCTTACCGATGCCGCAAAATATTCGTCAGCCCATTCAAACTTTGCCTTCAAGAGCTGCTGTTTGTTAATCCAAAAGGAGGATTCTCCTTTTATCAGATTAATTGCTTTGGAGACTGCCATATCCGCATTGAGGTAAAACAGGCAGTGAATATGATCCGGTTGCGAATTAAGCGTATCGATGAAGATCTCTTTGGTTCCTGCGTTTTCCTTTATGTGTGACAAAATCTCAGCCCGGAGGTGTTGGCTAATAATACGCTCTCTGTTTTTGGTACCCCAAACAGCGTGAATCAGTACTTTTACGTAAGCCATACTCTACTTTTTTTCAGGGCTAAAGCCCTTTGGTTATCCATGGTATTGTCTCCGTCCTGAAGGACGGAGTTATAATAATCTGCATTTACAATCCTTGTGTCTGCTTCGAAACAACGATACATGCGCTTCTTTTGTTTCAATGCGCTATCCGTGGTTACCATAACCCCATCATTCAGGATGGGGACACCAATCTCGTCCCTCCAATTGGCTTAGCCGGGATGATATCTTCTTCTTTCAGGGCTAAAGCCCGGTATGTTTGGTCTTGGCGTTGTCTCCGTCCTGAAGGACGGAGTTATTATTATCTGCCTATACTTAACTTTGTCTGACTTAAAAACAAAGATAAATACGTTCTCTTACATCCTTCACTTTCGGGAGCCTAATATTACCACATCTCTCTAATTCGCATCTGATGGTTACCATAACCCCATCCTTCAGGATGGGGATTCCAATCTTGTCTCTCCGATCGGCTTTAGCCATGAGAGATCTATTCTTCTTTCAGGGCTAAAGCCCGGTTACGTTTGTCTTGTTGTTGCCTCCGTCCTGAAGAATGGAGTTATAATTATCTGCAATTACAATCTTTTGTATGCTTTGATACAAAGATACTTGCTCGTCTTTTGTTTATATGCGCTACCTGCGGTGACTATAACCCCATCCTTCAGGATGGGGTCACCAAGTTCGTCCCTCCAATTGGCTTTAGCCGTGATGATATGTTTCTTTCAGGGCTAAAGCCCGGTTTTGTCTTGGTGTTGTCTCCGTCCTGAAGGACGGAGTTATAATTATCTGCATCTATAATCTTTTGTATGCTTTGATACAAAGATACTTGCTCGTCTTTTATTTCAATGTGCTATCCGTGGAGACCATAACCCCATCCTTCAGGATGGGGCACAAATGATATTGCCCTATTGGCTTTAGCCATGATTGATCTGTTACTTCTTTGGTACGAAGCCTGTTTTACAAAACTATCAGCAACAGAATAGCCTTTTTACCATTTGATATTAGGAGATTCTGAAAATTCTAAATCAAGAATTTCACAATTTTGTTTTTTTGCTGATACTTCCAAAGAAGCAACCATATCTTTATATTCATTTGAATAAGAAGAAAAGTATTTAGAAATATAATCAGGAATATTTCTAAATCTCTTTTTACCGGATTTTTCGGTAACAAATTTGATATGCAATGCTTGGTAAATTAAAAATGCATACTTATCTGTAATGCAAATTCTCTGACCTATAAATTCTTTAATATTTCCAGCACCTTCTGTATCATATTCAAAAAGAGCTTTTTCAACAAAAAATTCAAGTAGATACATAATTCCCTGATGAAGTTTCCCTGTTGAGATATATCCTGCATTGTGTCTAAGTGTACTAATAAATATTAGAATATCAGTCCAGACAACATAAAAGCCAAAATACTCAACACTCTCATCTTTACTAAAATAGGTTAGCTTTTCTTTAAGTCTATTTCCAGAGTAAGCCTTTCTTATTTCATAAGCAAAGTTCATTAGTAACTGATATTGCCCTTTTTGATGTTCATTGTATTCATTTAAAGATTCGGCAATATGATAAACTGTATCATACAATGCGTTTAAATCTCCATAATCACCATATATGGCTACTCCGGTTCCGTTTTTTGTTGGAAATGTTTGTATCATGTCGGACTGCTTTTTTATTATTACCTCAAATATCTTGTATGTGCAACAACATCACATTTATATGGGTCTATTCAATAAACTGTGTCAGGGAAAGGAGTAAAATTATAACTTTACTAACACTTAACACAGCAGGATGGATAATCAAGAAAAATTTGACTACAAGTCATTTGAGGCAGAAGCAATAGAGCGTTTGAAACAGGGAGAAAGCCTTTCCGGAGAAAATGGAGTATTAGCTCCTTTGTTGAAACGACTGTTGGAAGCAGGTTTGCAAGGAGAAATTGCCAGTCATTTATCAGAGGCCAATGGTGCCAACAGAAGAAATGGAATAAGCAGCAAACAGGTCAAGACAGACTATGGAACTATCCAGGTAAATACTCCGCGTGATCGTAATGGAAGTTTTGATCCTACGTTATTAGCCAAGCGTCAGACAACGCTTGGAGATGGGATTGATCATAAAATCATCAGTCTATATGCTCTGGGAATGAGCTATACAGATATCTGTGACCATTTGAGTGAGATGTATCAGATGAATATTTCTCCGGCAACCATAACGTCTATTACGGACAAAATAGTGCCAGAAATAGAACAATGGCAGACTCGTCCTCTGGAGAGTGTATACCCCATTGTTTGGATGGATGCCATTCATTACAAGGTTCGTGAAGATAATGCCATCAAAAGCAAGGCAGTTTATTGCTTAATAGGTATCAATCGCGAAGGAATCAAAGATTTATTGGGCATGTATATCGGTCAGTCCGAGAGTGCTGCTTTTTGGCTATCTGTTCTCAATGATATACATCGTCGAGGGGTTCAGGATATATTGATCGCTTGTATTGACAACCTAAAAGGGTTCTCTCAGGCAATTGAAGCTGTTTTTCCACAAGCAAGGGTTCAGCTTTGTATTGTCCATCAAATAAGAAACTCGCTCAAATATGTTCCTTACAAAGATCGCAAAGCTGTAGTTGCTTCGTTGAAAGAGATTTATCAAGCAAACGATAAAAAACAAGCAGAAAAGGCTTTGGCTAAGTTTGATGAACAATGGTCTGCTAAATATCCATATATCATTAAGTCTTGGCTTGAAAACTGGGATAAACTGTCTCAAATGTTTGAGTTTCCTGATATGATAAGAAAGATAATTTACACAACCAATATCATTGAAAGCTTTAATAGTCAGCTACGAAAGGTCACTAAATCAAAACGTGTTTTTACCAATGATCAAGCGCTTATGAAGTTGCTTTATCTGGTACAAACAAAATTATTTGAAAACGTAGGTCCTATAGCTGGATGGAAGCAAATTATGGCCCAATTTATTATTATTTTTGAACATAGATGGAATATAGACTAATCTCTTTCCCTGACACAGTTTACTGAATAGACCTCAAACCATTAAGACATTAAGAACCATTCAGCCTTCATTTTCTTCATTTCTTATGAGATATGTTGACACTTTCATATCAAACCCTTCGTCCTACGGACACTTCCCTTTATCTAAACCTTAGATTTGCAAAAAGGAAGACTTAATCTGCTATGAAAAGCATTGTAATAAAGCAGACCACTACATCGGTTTGTTTTACAACTTATCCCAAACGTAAAGCATTCCACAACAAGTAGTGTCCCCTTTTGACCTCATCCGTCCTACGGACACCTTCTCCCAAGGAGAAGGATAATCTGCAACTATCACTGTCCGGCTCCCTCTCCTTGGGAGAGGGTTGGGGTGAGGTCGGGACGAGTGCAGCGGAGGGGTTAGTATGTATAAATTAGCTGATAAATAATCCTACCCATCCCCCTACTAAACAAACCATTAAGGCATTAAGAACCATTCAGCCTTTATTTTCTTCATTTCTTAATGGTAAAAACAGTGGAGGGGGTTCGTGAGATGATTCACCACCCTACTCCTCCAGATAAACCCGGAGGCGAACAAACGGTGTAGCGGCATCGAAAGCAGGAGGTGTGTTGTTGTCCGGTTGCAGAAAAGCTTTCGGGGACTGACCGGTATAGAGTTTCACCACCCGGTGGAAGTTGGATCGGGAACCGAAACCGCACTGCCGACTCATCTCTTCGAGCGTAAAGGGGAGATGCGACTGACTGCCGGTGATCGTCACGACATGCCGTAACCGATAGTAGCTGATAAAATCGACAAACTTCAGCTTCAGGTGGTGGTTGAGCAGATACGACAGTTGACGCACCGAGACCTGACAGACCGCGGCAACATCGGCCATCGTGCAATCGGTTTGCAGGTAAATGCGTGAACTCTCCATGCCTCGAATCAACTGCCGGATACAGGCATCGGCATTGTGCTCCCCGATCCAGACACGCGCATCTGCAGGCTCGCTCACCTCCCCATCGGCAAGGCGGCTGTGCCATATCCACCACACAAAAAGATAGAGGATCAGCAGGTTGGAGATAATAAGTCCGGCAACAACACGCGTATGGTTGTATTGATGCAAGTGGCTCCACACAAAGTAGGCACAACAACAGGCCAACGCCAGCCAAAAGAAGGGCAGCAGCCAGCGCAGGTTGTATTGCCATCCCTCTATGGCCAAACGGTAGCCCGCACTGCGCAGGGCATATAGTTTGCGGCATGACAGCAGCAGATAGACCACCGTGGTAATGCCGAACTGCAGGTTGAGCAGTAGCACCATCAGACGAACGGCGCCCGGATGGCGGTTCCAGAGGGAGACATGCGCCGTAAGTTTCCCGAAAGCATAACTACCGAGATAGATGGCCGAGGGAAGTAGCAGCAAAATGGCATACAACAGATTGCAACACCATCGGCGCCGGATATGACCCAGCAGCATCGACAGATAGAGATAAGCCCCCGGAGCCAGCAGCATGGCAAAGGGCAGATCGATGGGAAAATGGTACAACAACAGATCGGACGGATGGGTGTCGTGGTAAAAATGGAGAGCGAATAACGTACCGCTGTGAGCCAGTAACAACAGGAAGAGAAACGCAAAGCGACGGCTTTTGCTACGCGATGCGGGCAATTTAAGTGCGATTACCACTAAAAAGGTAAACAGAATAAATTCGGTTATAAATGTCAGTTCGTGCAACACCATAAAACAAAACGATTTCCGGAATACCCCCGTACCGAAACAGCAGGCCACACTATCCGTAAAAACAAACCCATACCACACACACTTGCTTAACAGATAAAAGCCAAAAATCGTAAAGTTAATATCAAAAGCTCCCTTTGCTCTTATTTTAACGAAATATTTCACAACGCCCTATACCGTTTCCCATTTACCTTGCACCTTATCACTTATACCTTACCACTTACGACTTATCCCTTGGCTCAAATTCTTTTTAACCTAAAACTTGTTTTTCAAATTATTTTGCGTAGTTTTGAACCGGAAAGACAAACAGGCCTGACGGGAAGGAGTTTAGACGAAATTAGACAATAGCAAAAATCGAAATATGTGAACCAAAGGTGCACATACACAAATGTTGTGCTTCATTATAGAAAAGAGAGATGCCTAGAATTAATTCTGCAAAATATAAAAATGAAATAATTGATGCCTTTGAGGTTGATGATGATTATGAAACATTTATCCTTGATGCTTTCCAGTGTCCTGAATGTTTAGTAAAAATTGCTTTTAATAGAGGGATAAATCATAAAGACCCTCATTTTAAGAATTGGCCAAATATTAACCATAAACCTAATTGTGAGATTCAAAGAATCTATGAATCTACGAAGAATAAAGAAAGTGATAATGTTCTGGTTGTAATCTCGACTATCTTACGAAGAGCCGATAGAATTAGAAATTTGACTTCAATTAACAAAATTAGACAAGCGAGAAAACAATATTTTGGAGAAAGGAGTCGTAGATTTTTAAATGCGCTTGTATCCCTGACAAAGGATGAGATTGAGAATCTTGAAATAAGAACCGAAGATAAAAAAACTGTAAAAGTGCATGATATTATTATGAGACAAGATTCAATTATCAATAAGTTAGACAATGGTGACGAGAACTTTGTTTGCATTCTAAAGGGATTTACAACAAAATCGATTAATGTTGGAAAAAATGTGAAAATACCAATGACTTTTGGAGGAACATATGGAAATAGAAATAAATTTGATTTATTTATTCCTGCTAGCCACATTGAAAAGAATATGAATAAAATTGATAACATATGTAACAAATTAATCTACTGCTATGGGATTCCTGAAAAAAATGAGTATGGATATAAAATAGATTTATATTCAATAACTCACCAGATTGCAATTGTAGAAAAATAACGAAAGCACAACACTGCATATACATACTGTTAGGCGTAAGTAAAATAAAGACACTGGCCATATGAAAATAAAACAAATAAAAATAAGAAACTTTCGTACAATTAAAGAAGAAACTTCAATTGACATAAAAGATTATATGACGATTGTTGGGCCAAACAACTCTGGAAAAACAAATCTTTTGAAAGCAATACATATGTTTTTTACAGGATTTGATAATGAATTTCAATATCACAGGGAACGAGATTTTTCAGATGGTGCTTCCAAGACTTTAAAAACGACTATAAACATAACATTTGAGAAAGAGCCTTCAAATGATTTAGATAATTCGATTTTCACAGATTATCTAAGTATTTTTGAATATTTGGATACAGAGATTACAAAAGATGAAGAATTGACTGTATACTTGACTTTTAATGGAGATACTCCAAATTATCAGTTATTTTCTAATGTCAAAAAGAAAAATGATAAACAAACCCATTTTTCAATAAAACAGAAAGCGATATTAAATAAAATATTCAATGCGTTTTCTGTTCATTATATCCCGTCTGAAAAGAGTATTCAAGATTTATATTTTTCTTTAGTTACACCATTTTTAGCTCATGAGATTGGAAAATCATTAAAAGAAAATTCAGAATTTCTTACAAGTATATTCACTGAGACATCTCAAAAGATAACTTCAAATCTTAATGATGCTGGCTTAATAAATTTTAAATTTGATATTCAACCCCCAGATAATAATTATGCAAGAATGATAAAAGGCTTTGAATTTCTTTTAAAAGACAACATAACTACAAATGTCTTTGAAAAAGGCATGGGAATTCAAACAGCTTCCTTGCTTTCTTGTTTTCTATGGGTAACTGAAAGGGAAATGTCAGTAAACAAAAGCGTTGTTTGGTTAATTGAAGAGCCTGAAGCATTTTTGCATCCAAGTTTATCTGATTGCCATTTAAAGCTATTAAACAAACTAAGAAGAATTGCGTTAGTTGTTAATTCTACTCATTCCCTACAGTTTGTACCTCAAGACCCAACAAAAATTCTTGGTACAACTTGCCTGAGAAGCGTTACTAAGATTGAAAAATATAAGACATTTGCAGAAGCTTCAAATTCTTTAAGGAGTTCATTAGGAATCCAATTTAGCCACTTTTTCAACCTTGGATTATATAATGTTTTTGTTGAAGGGCCAACTGATAGAGAATACTTCAAAAAGATAATAAGCTATTTTGATAATGAGGACAAAAACAAGTATACAATTTTAAATTCTACAGAATTGAAAATTTTAGATTTCGGAGGCACTTCAAATCTAGAAGGTTTTTTAAAGACAACATTTGAATTTATACAAAAAGAAAGAGCTTTTATTACGATTCTAGATGGTGATGGCGCAGGCATAAAAACGTCCAAAAATTTACAAGGATATATAGGAAAGAAAAATTTGAATTTTGTTTCAAATTATGATTTCTTGTTGTTAAAGAAAGACTTTGAAATTGAAGGTTACTTCCCTGAAAATTGGATAAAAATGATTCACTCTGAGCAGAGTCAATGGTTTGATACATTTTCACTTGATGTTGAAGATAAAATTGCAGAATTTTCAATTGTTGATACAAAAAAAACCTTATTCCAAGAGAAGATATTCGAATTTATGGAACAATCTTCAAAAGAGAACTGGTTTGATAATTTCATAGTTATTTTAAATAAAATACAAGAAGTTCTTGTCAATAAACATAAAAAAATAACCAGTACACTATAATCCTCTGCTCCCGTGCGAATTCTTCGCGTGGGTAAACCAAGTGGAAATGATGAGTAGGTTAAGGAACTTAACCAGATCAATAAACAGAAAAGCTTTAGAAAGGGCAAAATCAACAAAGAATAGCCGTCGCTGCCGCACGATTAGCGAAGTGTATCGTGTGGCTGTAGGGACAGCCCCTTGATGGCGCAAGTATAGCAGATTAGCTTCGCTGATTTTAACTTCGTTGATCTTCGATTCAATTCTTGTTCAAGCTTAACGACAGTGTAGCTTGGACGTAAAATAGAATCAGTTTGTAACTGATTACCTTCGCTGAACGTTATATGAATTAGGAACTCTAACCCATCCCCCTGCGGGTACTTTCCTTTGTCCCGATAGCTATCGGGAGGAAGACTTAATCGGCGATGGCAAGTATTTTCAAAACAGCAGACTAATCAAATCATATCATAATTTTGCAAACTATTCCAAACGTAGAACCTCCGGCAACAGAAAGTGTCCCCTTTTGGCAAAGGGAGAGTTTATCCCGCCCGAGCGGGAAGCGAAGCGGAGGGGTTGGCAGGTATATTTGCATAAAAGATCACAGTCATGCCAACCAGTAAGAAAAATATTCTTGCTTTAAAGCCCTACCGCCGTAAGTTACGGTCGCAGATGACACGAGCCGAAGTTGTTCTCTGGCTGATGATAAGAGATAAACAACTTGCTGGAGTACGTTTTTTACGCCAATACAGTATCAGCAACTATATTGTTGATTTTTATGCTCCCAAATACAAACTGGCAATAGAGTTGGATGGAGAGGGACATTTACAGGAAGATCAGCTGCTGTATGATGTCCGGCGGACCAAAAAGCTCACAGAGCTTGGCGTGACAGTTTTGCGGTTTGAAAATTTTGAGGTACTTGATTTTCCGGAACGGACGTTACTGGAAATTGCAAAGCATTTGCACTAACTGAATGGTGAATTGCAACCTTAACCCATCCCCCTACGGGTACTTCCCTTTAGCAAAAGGGAAGACTTAATCTGCTATGAAAAGCATTGTAATAAAGCAGACCACTACATCTTTTAGTTTTACAACTTTTGCTAAACGTAAAACATTCCGCAACAAGAGTGTCCCCTTTTGGCAAAGGGGACGAGCGAAGCGGAGGGGTTAGTATCTGTTTACAATTATAAAATATGACACGAATGTTGCAAGACTATAATCAAACCCGTCGTCCTGCGGGTACTTCCCTTTATCCCGATAGCTATCGGGAGGAAGACTTAATCGGCTATGGCAAGTGTTTTCAAAATATCAGACTAATGACATATTCTGATTTCACGTTCGATGCCAGAGATAAAACCAGTCGCTCCAAGTAGTGTCCCCTTGGGAAGAGTTAATCGGCCATAGATAAGAACACGAAGAATGGCATACTTTTGCTATTTGCGGCTGGCCGGACATAAGACAGTGCTGAATTTTATGCAATAACGCTCATATATAACCCTAAATCGTACCATTTATGCTACAACAACTAACTTTCGGTATCCTGCTACTGGGATTGTTGATCTCTCAACCGTTGAAAAGCGAAGTCGTTATTGACGGAAAAATCAGTGGGAAAATTCCCGATAAAGTAGAATATACCGTTCCCATACATGGCATTTGCAATGATTATTTTGTGCAAGCGGTTAAACCCGATGCGGCAGGTAACTTCCGGATACGTATCGATGTAAAAGAGCCCGGATTTATCAAACTAAGAACATCGTATCAGGAACAGGGCATCCTGATTGTGGAGCCGGGAAAAACCTATCGGGTACAATTTAACTTGGAGGACAAGACCAAACTGTTTACTGTTACCGATAAAAACTCGGTTGTTCAGGAGGCGTATGGGAAGTTACCCAATCCCGGGCATATCCAACTTGGCGCTCGTGAGTTTCAGCGCGACACAGTGGCAGCTACTGTAAAGAAAACGATAGATCGACGAAGAGCAGATGAAATAGCCGTTTTTGAAAAATTCTATCAGGACAAAATAATCTCTCAAAAGGTGTTTGATCTGATAAAAGCAGACAGAAATTGCTATTATGATGCTATTTTGGCTACTGTGGCATGGATAAAGGATTACGTAGTAATACTGGGTAGGACGGAAACATTTGCTCCCGATTTTGCCAGTTTGTGGAAAGCGGTTTTTAAACAGCCTCTATTTTCAAATCCCTACACTGTGCAATCGCCGTGGTTTCGCTACTATGCCGAGTGTTATGTCTATTTTCAGACATACCTGCATGGCGATTATACACGGGAAAAAATGGCAGAAGCCAATAAGCTAAAGCAGTTCATAATCAATAAGGTAAACGAAAGTAAAACGTATTTACCGATCAACGCACAGGAAGATTATATTGCCTCTTATTTGTATGAAGTATGTGACGAAAATCAATATCAAAAGGAGTTGATCGGATTGTTTGACGATTTCAAATCGGCCTACCCAAACAGCCCGTATATTCCAGTCGTTGCTCCTTTGGTCGATAAAATTGTGAAATATCATCAGGCGGCAGCTACTGCTTTCAACGCACAAATGAAATTTGTGGAGGACTATCAAAACAAAAACAGTCTGGCTGAGATTGCAAAAGCCATCGGTAAGCCGAAAATATTTGTCGATGTGTGGGCTACCTGGTGTGGCCCGTGTAAAGCAGAGTTTGCACACAACGCCGAGCTGCAAAAGCTCTTGAAGCCAAACGACATTCCGGTGCTGTATATCTCCATCGACCGCGACCAGGAAGCTGCACAATGGGAAAACATGATTAAATTTTACCATCTCGAAGGATATCATGTACGAGCAAATGCCCAGCTAAATGCAGAACTGACGAAGCTATATGATAAGAATGGATTAATCTCGATTCCGTGGTATATGTTGTTGGACAACAACGGTACTATCCTGATCCGTCATGCCAACGCGCCATCGCAGATCGATCAGTTAGCAAAAGCAATTAGTGAGAAATAATCTGTTGCAGAGAGAGGAGCAGATCCCAGCGCCGGCAAAGAGCCATACCCAACATTAAGACATTAAGAACCATTCAGTCTTTATTTCCTTCATTTCTTAATGGTAAAAATGGTGCTTGATTGATCGATAGAATGAAACAACAAACCATTAAGGCATTAAGAAGCTCATTTGTACCATATTCCCCTCCATTGGATTAAAAATGCAGACATTTCATCGTCTGTAGGGATTAGGGGAGGTCTCAATATCTTCATTTCTTAATGGTGAAAAAGAATGGGTTGCTGTGGTAAAACCAATAACTCACGGCAAATGCTCTGAAAAAAAATCTAAACCATTAAGGCATTAAGAAACATTCAGCCTTTATTTCCTTCATCTCTTAATGGTAAAAAATGGTGTTTGATTGATAGATAGAATGAAACGACAAACCATTAAGACATTAAGAAGCTCACTTGTACCATCTTCCCCTCCATTGGATTAAAAATGCAGACATTTCATCGTCTGTAGGGATTAGGGGGGGGTCGGAGCATTCAGACTTTATTCCCTTCATCTCTTAATGGTAAAAAAATGGCGTTGTATATTGCCTCAAAGAGCGCGTCTCATAGCCCGGATAACCTTTATCGGAGAGTCGGTAAGTACCATATTCACAATCCAGTCGGGCAAATTGGTTCCCGGATTGATATAAAACTCCAGTTCAACCAATGATCTGTTCTTATCGATCGGGCGAATTTTCCACTCTTCCCAAAACTCTTTCATGCGTACGCACTGGTTGTTCGCAACACACGTACCGGGCATCGGGGCCGCCGTTAGCCGCCGTTCCCCCGTGGTATGATTGATGGAGGCCGTTACGTTGACACACAAATCGCGATCCTTAAACGGCCAGGGCAAATCATAGACTAAATAGTACTGCGCCAACCGATCTTTTGCATACTGCAATACTTTTATTTGGGACACATCCTTGGTCCACCAGTCGGTTTGATACACATCTTCAAGCTTGCTATAAATGCGTTCGGCCGGGATATTGATTTCTGCCACTCCCCTGAAGTATTTCAAGCCGGAACTCGTCGAATGCCGGGTGTACAATTTCACCCCGTCTTTCTCTTTAATGTATTTCCAGTTTTGGGCAACCAGCGAACCGGGAAGCATTATAGTAAAAAGCATCCATGTTGTAATATAAATCAGATTACGTTTCATTGTCTCTTTTTATTTTGCATTAAATTTTAAAGTCTACATCAAATAGACTATTACGAAATTGAGTAAAACTGTTTTGTTCCGACCTCTCCTCTCACGACGACTTCGTGTCGGAGTCTGACATTTATCGTCTGACCTAACCTCCTCTCTGACCTCTATCCCCCTTCGGGTACTTTCCCCAGAGGGGAAAGAAATAAGAATTTTTTTTTGTTTGCGAGGAGGAACACGATTTCAACAATATGATTTACAAATTATTAATACAGACACAAAGCCCCTCTCTCGGCAGGGCTGTTACGTTTTAAATTGACTGAAAGTCATATTTACTTTAGCCCAATGGCGAAGCCTTGGGTAGAATGCAAACAAACGGATTTGAGTCCTGTAGGGACGGCTTAAATCGTCCTTACAGGACTCAAAATCCGATTTATCAGGTAACCCAACGTTGCGCTTCGCTTTACGTTGGGCTTAAATAAGCCACCACTTCGTGGTTGATATCAGAACTTAACGCCCTCCTTCTCTTCGGGAGAGAGGTCTCTCCTTACCGTTTTGCCAAATCGTCGTACAGGCATTGCAAAAACGCCTTTCCTTTGGTAAATTCCACCGAAGCGGGATCACCGTACACCACCTTTTTCTGGGCATGATCGTACACCACTTCGCGTTGCGGCGAGGCAAAGCCAAATCCGTCGACAAAGTCAAAGAAGCCGAACTGCGGATTGTTGCGGTTCAGCAGATTCTTGCTGAAGGTAAAGGCCGAATGATCGATTCCCAACTGGTAAAGCAGGGTTGCCGCCTGATCGATCTGGCTGCCGTAACGCTCGATCTTAGTAGGCTTGCGCACTGCCCCACCCGCCCAGATAATGGGTATTTTGTAGCGATTGGGATTGGTATTCTCTATCGTGGCCGGATAACGCATGGCATGATCGGGCACAAACACCAACAGCGTGTTTTTCCAAAGCGGCGACCGCTTCATTGCCTCGATAAAAACGCCCAGACAGCTATCGGTATAGGCTACCGAATTGAGATAGGGATCTTTGAAACGATGCATCGGCACCTCAAACGGTTCATGACTGCTAAGGGTTTGCACTATAGTGAGAAACGGCTGACGCGGCGGGTGTTGCAGATCGGTGAGCAGGCGGCGTATCAGGATATGATCGGGAGCACCCCATTTCGATATGCGTTCTTTCAGTGAAAAATCTTTATCGGAAATAATCTTATCGATGCCCGAACTCATCAGGTAAGACCGCATATTGGTAAAGTCGGCATCGCCGCCATAGTAGTACGAACAGGCATACCCTGCCTTTTTCAATGACTTCTGAATGGAGGGCAGACTCTGGCTTTTTGCCGGATACTTCATTATGGAGGTGGTAGGCTGCGCCGGATAACCGCTCAGGTTGGCAATAATGCCCCGGTCGGTGCGGAAGCTGTTTGCATAGATATGGGTAAATACCACCCCTTCGCCACATAGTTTGCTCAGATTCTGTGCCACAGGTAGTCCTCCCAAAGCTTCTATATCTTTCGACATAAAGCTCTCGAGAATAAAGAAGATAACGTTGGGACGCTGCTGGTTCAACAGAGACGGCACGGAGTCGGCGGCAACCGGTTTTTCGCGGAGTTCGGCAAACAGACGGTGCGCCTCCTTGTCGTCCATAAAGCGATACTGTTTTTCGAAATTGTTCTCAGCGCCAAAAGAGGCAATCAGGTTGAATACCGGGTTAACGGCCGAGTGATTCAGGAACAACACGTTGCTGAAATAGGCCGTTCCCACGTTCATGGTCGATACGGAAATACCGCCACGGATAGGAATAAACAACAAAGCGGTAATCAGCGTCATGTAGACGGTATAGGGCACGCGACGCGCAGGCACCCTCGGCATTTGCAGATAAAACCGAAGCACAAAGCGGCGGAACAGCCAGTAGACCCCGGCAAAACAGAGCGCAAAAGAGAGAATGCCCAGAATCAACATCCAGGTAGAGGCGCTTGCCAGTGCATCCTTGGGTGATTTCAGATAAAACAACGGCGTGGTGTCGATGCGAAAACCCCAATAGGTGTACAACACTATATCTACTAAGAAAATAAGTGTGATAACAACAAGCACGACAATACTGTAGACATTTATTGCCGGAGCAATATATTTGCGGTCGACCCAAATGGAGGCGATAAGCAGCAAGGCAGGGATAACAACAAAGTAACCCGCCGTGGAGAGATCCATGGGGAGTCCGTGCCAAATCACGGCAAACCAGTCGCCCAACGAGGCTTTGGATGCCTGATCCCAATGGTAGAGCATGAAAAGCGGTTTCTGCACTACAAAAAGGAGAATGAAGAAGAGATAACTCTTCAGAAGGGTAAAAAATCTTGAATTCACGTTGTAAAGTATGCTAAAACTTGCCATTCCGCCACGGAAACAGCCGGTTTATTACGACAAATATTTTTTTTCAGACTTATACACAGCACAATAGGTAATGTCTGTTTATCATTCAAAAATACACTTTTTATTACACATTATGATTATCCGCAAGATGTCCTATTGATAAATGAAACCGCTACGAGATATGAATCCTGTATTCGAAAGTTTCTATTAGCTTACGCTGAACGTTGTTTGATATGTAAGCCCTCCGGGCTATGATGCTCATGTCGATACGACATGCATATCAGTACGATAATGCTTGCCTCCGATTGTATTTCTCCGGAGGAGATTCACCATTTGCTTAGGACGCTTTGCGGATAATCATTTTACACAGTAGACATTATACCGGTTAAGTTTATGCCAAAAGCAATAACTCCGTCCTTCAGGTCGGAGGCAAAAGCCAAAGAGCATTTTGTTGGCTTCAGCCCTGACAATGAAAGATCAGGAAAGAATATTCAGGGCTAAAGCCCATTCATAAGTACGCTTCTGTTACTCCGCCCTGAAGGACGGAGTTAGGAGAACAACAGCTCTGTGCAATATTGGGAACGATAGCCTCTTCTGGTTAATCCATAAAACGATTAATCGGTATAATCTCTATTATATCAGGGTCAATATCCGGTATGGTTTTTCGGGAAACCCTTCAACCCACCGAGCACATAAATGTAATATTTATCGATGGCGCTGTTCTGATTGTATATCGTAATCGAATCCTGCTTTATAAGGGACGAAAAACCATGCATCAGTTCGGGTGAAAGAGGGTCGTAATCCACATACACGGCCAGTTTATTGCTCCGTTCAAACTGCTCGATACCCGGCCACAAATCGAATTGCGTCATGCGCGAATGGAGGTTCAGCACATACGTTTGGGGCTGACCTTTCAAATAGAACCACAATTCGGATGCAATATGATAATTGGTAGAAAAGACATAACTGTCGTTCGCCGGCAGCGTGCCCCGTATGCTATCCACCTTCGCCGCCATGGTCGACCACCCCACCATTTTATTGGCCGGATTGTTTCTCCCCAACGGCACAACGGTATTTATCGGCGAGGTAAACCACGAAAAGAAAATTAACACCCCAAGCATCGTTCCTGCTATTCGCAACAGTTTTTTCGGCTTATTCTCACTGACAACATAATGGGCAAAGAGTACCGGAATACCCGTGTAGGCAAACATCGCCCAGTTGATGTCGGCTCCCGAGTGGCGTACCATGGCCACTACCAGAAATATAAGGAACATGCAAACTGCCGGTAAAATAAGATACTCCTCCTGCGGAGTAAGCGTTTTTTGCCTGAAACGGCGGCAGATAGTTGCATATTGATAAAATGGTAGTAAAATAGCCACCTGACCCGCCACAAACTCCAGCACATGAGCAAATATGGGTTGCAGCGAATGCGTATGGTCGCTCACGCCCGACAGATAGAAGAGATGCATAAATCCAATTCCGTCCTGCTGGTAATTCCAGTAAATAACCGGAGAAAAGAGCAACAACCCCACGGCAAGCGAGAGATAGAAATAACCGTTGCGGAACACCCGCGGCTGGTGCCTGGCAACAAACAGCAACAACGGTATCAGTATCAGAAACATGGAGTATTTCGACAATGCCCCTAAGCCCAACGCAACGCCGAACAGTATCCACCACAGCAACTTATCGGTACGCAGCGCTTTCCAGAAAAACAGGAGTCCGCATAACCAAAATAGAATCAGTGGTGTGTCCGTCGAGAAACAGACGGAGATGCTGATCAGGAAAGGAAAAATGCAGGTAACGATCGCTGCAAAAAGTGCGGTTTTGCTATTCTTAAATAGTTCGTAGGCCAAAAAGAAGGTGACAAACGAGACCAGAATACCGGCTATCAGCGCATTGATTCGGATACCGAAAACCGTATTGCCGAAAACATCCGTCGATAACCGGTTGAGGTAGGCGATCATCGGGGGCTTGGAGTAATACGAGAGCTGCAAATGCCGGCTCCAGACCCAATACTGCGCCTCTTCCGAATGAAGATCCTGCGCGTAGTTCTTCAAAATCAGTATTTTGAGAATGGCAATAACAGCCAAAATGGCACACAACCATCCTGCTTTTCGCACAACAGCGTTATTATCTAATGGTCCGGTAGCGTACATGTAGTCAATTGTTGAGATGCAATAAAAATTTTCAGAACCGGCAGTTTACACCGAAGCTCAGGTTCCAGAGATTGAAAAAGTTGAGGTTCCGGTTTCTGAAAAAATTAATCAGGTAATAGTCGAGCGTTGAAAACTCCGAAAAAAAAGCGATGCCGTTCTTTGCGGTATTCCATATCCACGAAGAACCTATCAACGGTGCGGCATGGAGCGATGTCGGGAAATCGTAGTAGCTTTTCGGAAAATATTTCGGAAAGCGGGTATAGGTATTGTGACTTTGATAATAGATAAGCGACACACCGGTGTAAAACATCAGTCGTTGATTGTGCAAGTCGAATTGCTTCATCTGAATAGTGTTTTTCACAGCCCATGTCTTCACCTCTACACCATTCACGGCTTTGGGAAGATAACCGAACACCAGATAGGAGGTGAGAATATCCTTGCAAAATTCCTGTCCCAAACCCACCGACATCAATCCGTAATTGCCGGCATACTGAATTTCGACGGCATCAGGCCGCAGGTAGTCACCATAACCTTTTTGAGCAGAGGCAGAAACCGGCATAAACAGCATTCCTACCAAAAGAATAAAAAATATCAAAATCATCAGTACTCCAACATTTTAAGCGTCATTTTAGAATTTGACAAAGACACAAGTGCAAAGCGATGATCGTCAATGTCATTAATTGCATACTGATCGATTCCGGCATCCTCCATATACTCGTAACTATGGTCATGACCGTATATAGCGCCAATTATCTGCTTATTATCCGAGATGATACTGTCCATGCACTGACCCAAAATTCCCTCCATCTGATCGGACCACACAGGAATATGCGCAAAGAGTATATTCGGCTTCGTCGTACTCAGGTTGTGTTGCAACCATTCGAAATCGGGAGTGCTATTTTTGTTCTCCCACACCACATTATCAAAAAAAACGAAATTGTAACCGGCATACGCAAAGGAGAAATCGGTATCGCCGAACATGCGCTGAAAGACAAGATGTCCGTTGCTCAGATAGTCGTGATTGCCTATCATGGTAATCACCGGATGAACCGATTTTGCTATTCTATCTCTGTACCACCGGTATTCGTCGGTAGTACCCCAGTTGGTAATATCGCCGCAACAAACCACAAAACGCACCTCTTTCATCCGGTTGATCGATGCAATGGCATCGTCCAAATCGTCGTAGTTATTATGTGGGTCGGAAATAACGGCAAACCACAGGGTATCGTTCTCCGCAGCCGGTATCGCCTGCAACGAGGCAATGCTGGCGTTATTGAGACGCTGTGTCTTCAGATTCGCATCGAACGGACTATAGCTGAAGAGATTGTTACACGATACCAGAAAGAGAGAAGAGAAAGCGGCAAGCAAAAGATACTTCGTAAGTCTCATACAAACACCCTACTACACCACCATCGACAGGTTATTTATCATGTGGCGAAGTACGTCCTGAAACACTATCATCTGTCCCTCTTCGATATTTCGGGTAGCATGATTCAACATATCGCCGACAATACGGGTTACCTTTTCATACATATGCACACCCTGATCGGTAATGCAGATACGCTTCTTCCGTTTGTCTTCGGCATCGGTAATTCGTTGCACCAATCGTTTGTGTTCCAAGCGGTCGAGTAAACGGGTAACATTCGGTTTATCCTTTCTCGTCAAACCGCACAGGGTTTGCTGCGTCACCATGTTCTGGCGTATCAGACAAGCCAGTATGGCATATTGCTCTGAAGAGATCGCAACACATTCACGGGCAAACGCTTTGTAAACGGGACGTTTAATCTTATCGACCATTTTCCCTGAAAGAACGCTCAACACATCTTCATATTCTAAAATTGCTTCCATAATTATTGAATTGCAATAGTTGTTTTGTATTTTGATTCACTTCTTTAATTTCTCTACACTTCTTGCTTCACCGCCAATTTGTTATACTGCACAAACCACCGGTACATCTTCTCTATTCCGCTATCGACGGAAACGAACTCACGCTGCCCGAACCGTTTATTGAAACGGGTCATATCGGCACAAGTACGCAACACATCGCCGGGCTGCATCCCCACAAACTCTTTGATCGCCTTCTTCCCCGCCGTGCGCTCTATCGTTTCGATAAAATCCATCAGCTTTACCGGCGACGAATTGCCTATGTTGTAAATTTCGTGCGGTACCTTGCCTTTCACCGGCGCGTCGATCAGCTGTATCAGACAGGCTATCACATCGTCTACATAGGTAAAGTCCCGCTCGAGGTTTCCATGGTTGAATACCCGTATCGGTTTGTCGGACAAAACAGCATTCATAAAAAGATACGGCGCCATATCGGGGCGGCCCCACGGACCGTAAACGGTAAAGAATCGCACTCCCGTTGCCGGCAAGCCGTATAACCGGCTATAGGAATAGGCCAGCAATTCATCGGACTTCTTGGTTGCGGCATACAAACTGACCGGATGATCCACCTCGTCTTTTTCCGAATAGGGAACCTCATTGTCGTTACCATACACACTGCTCGAACTGGCATACACCAGATGTCCGACGTTGTGTTGCCTACACGCCTCGAGTACATTCATAAACCCTACAATGTTGGAGTTGATATACTCGAACGGATGATCGATGGAATAACGCACTCCCGCCTGTGCCGCCAGATTGCACACTACATCGAAATGCCCTTCGGCAATGAGACGATCGACCGCCTCTTTCTGCTGAAGATCTATCTTTGCAAAACGGAATGCCGGGTAACGTTTGCTTTGCGTTACCGCCCCCTCGCAAATCGCGTTTCGCTCTATTCCCAACTCGTTCAACCGTGCGTACTTCAATTCCACATCATAATAACTGTTGATGTTATCGAGTCCTGTCACCACGTCGCCACGCAGCAACAGCTGTGTTATCAATGAATATCCGATAAAACCGGCAGCTCCGGTCACTAAAATATTTTTCATTTCTAATTACATTTATCGAAGTGCAACAATGGTATATTCGCCCTTCGTAACACACGCTTTTCTACTTACAACATGTTGCAACTGCGTGTTAAGTTCAACATCTTTTGTACGACAAAAGAGGATTCCCGGTTCCAACGGCTGTTTCAATCCTGCATCCGTAAGTTCCGCAACACCCCGATGGAGGTAAACATCCATGTTCTCGCCGCGACGTATGTTGTAAAAATAAAAATCAGACAATCTGTTCCGTTCTGCCAGTTGCATACCGGCCTGACACATCTCTTTGTAACCGATCATTCCGTTTGCTTTCGGAAGAAACGGAGCAAAAAACAATAACGATACCAGCATTCCTCCGCCAAATAGTGCACCGGCCTGTTGTAACGCTGTTTTTTTCAGCAAAAGCCACAAAGTGATGATACCCAGCATCAACACAAATCCTCCTGCCAGACAAAGCGACACCGAAAAGAGTTCGGGTTGCGATTTGTGCAACACAACCAAACCGACCGGCACTGCCAGTATAACCACAGCCACAGGAACCGCCAACAATACACGCAGGGAGACACTTTGCGGCATTTTTTGCAACAACAAGACCGACAGATAGATCAGAAAGGGCAACAACGGCAACAGGTAGACATCCACCTTCGAGCTGATGAGCGATAGCATCCCTATCGTCACGACAACCACCGTCAGAAAGAGTTGTTCCATATCCGTTTGCAAGAGTTTCTGTCGGATGGCAATCACCAAAATACCGGCCATCAGCAGCGACCACGGTGCCGCTACATACCACACCGACACAAAATAGTAATAGAACGGACGCTTGTGATGAAACGCATCCACCGCGCGGTTAACCGTTTGATTGAACAGCAGATTGTGAAGATACCCATCGCCGCCTTCGGCATACACCGCTCCAAACCACACTCCGCACAATACGATAAGAATGCCCCATGTGAGCCATCCCCAGTAACGCCCGAATGATTTCCACTCCCGTTTCACAATCAGAAAGAACGCTACCGACAACAGTGGAACCAGAAATCCGATCGGTCCTTTGGTAAAAAGTGCCAGAAACACATATACCGGAAACAGAATGCGGTTACGCCAGTTTAATTCGCCGGTGTACATTTTGTAGAAGGTATGCAATGCCAGCACAATAAACATACACATCAGCATATCCATCCGCACCACGACTGCCGAGCCCAGAAAATAGGCCGAACTCATCAGCATAAGCAACCCCAGCGAACGACTGTTGTTATTCAGTACTCCGGCAGTCCATTTATCCATCACATAGAGAATGACTAAAGCCGGAAGCAACGAGAACAGACCCAGAAACAACATACTGTGCGTTCCGAAGAGAAGCCTGCCTGCCATCACAATCCACAAATAGAGCGGTGGCTTGTCGGCATAGGCCAATCCGTGGTTATAAAAAGTAAAGAACGTACCGTTGCGTAAAGCCTCATCGGCAATGCTCAAATAACGCAATTCGTTATCGGGAGTAAAATCCCTCAGCAAAAAGAGAGGAATCATTACTACAGCAAACAGTATGAAGTATTTAGTTCTCATTTTTCACAACCGCTTCATGTTCCGCCGACTTGCGGTCGAGCACAATATTTCTGAAATAGGCCACAAAACCGACCGACTGTCCCAGTACCAGCACCGGATCGCGACGAATAAGACCGTAGATCACAATCAGCAACGAACCCACCAGACTCATTATCCAGAAACCGACCGGAAGCAACGACTCTTTGCGACGGGCCGAATAGATAAACTGGTAAACAAAACGGAGCGTAAAAATGACCTGACCCAGCGAGCCGAGCAGCAGCAAGGCAAACGGAATTTTATCGTTGTGCAAAAACGTTGCAATAAACTCACCGGCATGTTCGCAAACAAACGCAACAGCCACTAATGGCGTAAGAAACAACAATCCTTTCAGCACCACGTGCATCCGACTCCAGAATCCCTGTTCGTAAAGGTTCCAGATGTAGATGTAGTACGAAATCATCTGTCCCAGAAGAATGGAAAAATCGTCTCTCATCCATCCGTAAATAAACATCAGGTAGGAACCGGCCAGACTGAGTATCCAGAACATGACCGGAGAAAGTACCTTTTTTGCCTTTTCTGATAAGATCCACTGAAACAAGATGCGGGCAGAAAAGAAACCCTGTGACAAAAACCCTATGAAATAAGCAACCACCATCAGACGTTACTCTCTCTAATTTTGTAATTGATATAACGTTTTTTCATCCATCGATAGGCAAAGCAATCGAGAAACGGAGAGACCAACCGGTTCCACAAATGGTATTTGGAGACTCCGGCCACACGTGGAAAATGGCGCACCGGAATCTGCATCACCTTACCATTCTGCAATTGTATCAATGCCGGAAGGAACCGGTGCATCCCCGTAAAAAAGGGAACTCTGCGGGCATAAACGGTATGCATCACCTTCAGCGGACAACCCGTATCGGCAATGCCGTCGTGTGTCATCATCCGGCGAAAACCGTTAGCAATTTTCGACTGTACCTTTTTCGACCACGAATCGTTCCGGTTGGCGCGGATGCCCATCACCATCTCATACTGCCCGATATGCTCCAGCAACAGGTTGAAATCTTCGGGTGTAGTTTGCATATCGGCATCCATATATCCCACGTAATCCGAACAGGCAACATCGATACCGGCTTTCATGGCTGCGCTCAATCCGCTGTTTCGGGCAAGACTGATGCAATAAAAATTGTCATGACGACCGCAGGCCACCATCAGCAAGTTTCGGCTATCATCGACAGAACCGTCGTTTACAAACAACACACAGGCGCTATATTTACACGTGGGCAAAAAATCGGCCAGGCGCTGTTCGAGTGCGCGGATATTATCTTCTTCGTTATACACCGGCACAACAATTGTCAGTTTATATTGTCCGGTTTTATTTACTTCTCCAGTTATCATGTGATTTCTTCAATAAAAACGACTTCAATCCACAAGGATAGACTTAAATATCAGTATCAACCGATGAGTCTTATGGGAATGTTTAATAGAGCTATTAATTCCTGCAAAAATACCGGAATTCAATAATATTTACAAGACAGAACTCGAAGTATTACATTTTTTTAGCCAAATAGGTATTAAACAATTCCTGGGTAAGATTAAAAGAACGTTTCAATAAAAAACAGATTATCATGTATATAAGTATCTGCCGGACAATAGACTTATCGACCTTTCATTTACAACTGTCCGGCAGATTCCTACTTATTTATCGTATCGACCCGTAACCTGCATATATTCCACTAACTTGCTTTTATAAGCAGTCTGACTGTCGGTAAGCTGATTTTTGGCCTGCTGCAGCAACGTCTGCGCTTCGAGCAAATCGGTCACATTAATCATACCTGCCTTAAAATTATCTCTATTGATCTTCAGGTTCTCTTCCGCCTGACCAATCGATTCGGATGCCACGGCAATCTGCTTATATGATTCGGTAAGTTCATTCCATGTTTTTTCTATTTGAAGCGTCAGCAGTTCCGTATTGTTTTTACTTTCGTTGCGGGCAATCTGCTCTTTATACTTTCGCTCTTTCATTGTATGCGAAGCCTCCCACCAGTCGGATATAGGCACTTTCACAGAAGCAAACACCATACCGCGTGTCATGCCCTGATCCATTACATTCTGATAGATACCGGCTACCCCGATACCCACTTCAGGCATATATCCTCCGAGTTTTATTTTTGATTGCAACTCTTCGGCCTTCACACTTTTACCAAGCAGTTTATACTCTTCACGATTACTTACAGCCTGCTTTGCATCCATGTGCACCTGATCGGGTAACTGATAGAGCGGCATATCCTGTCCGAAAACAAGCGTCGAATCGTAAGGCATCCCGATATACTGGCACAAGGCCATCGATGCCAGCTTGATGCCATTTCTCAGTTGCAATTCGTTGATTTTCGTATCGCTCTTTTTCAGCGTCACTTTCAACACATCGTTTCTGTTTATCAAACCAGCTCTCCAGGCATCGTTTGCCTGTTTGTAGGTGCTGTCTAACATCAATTGCAATGCTTTCAACGTTTTCATCTTTTCGCGTAAAGAGATGATCTGCCAATACTGTTGTTCCGTTTTTTGCTGCACATCGCTTTTCGATAAAATCAGCTGGCTGGAACTCACCTCTTCGCCCAGTTTAGCAAGCCGATTGCTATTCACAATTCGCCCTCCGGCAAACAGCGGTTGCGTCAGCATGATGTTACTCACAAACGCTTTATCAAGCAGAGAGACCGACATGCCGGGAAAATAGGCAAATTGCGTAGCGTTTGCCAGTGTCGACAAATCGCCATTATAAACAGGAAGGTTGGCTGCCGGTACATCCATTTTAATCATCGATTCATTGAACTTAGCAAACACTCCCATCGCACTCACCTTGGGAAAATAGCTTGTGTAAGCCGCAGCTTTTGTCTCTTTCGAAGCTTGCAGTTCCAGATCGGCATTCTTGATTTTCGTGTTGTTTTGCAAAGCAAGCTTTTTACACTCGTCGAGCGAAATCTCACGCTGTTGTGCCCAAAGCGATGCAGATCCCAACGTAAACAGCAGCAGCAACATTGTAGCTCCACCTCCCATCCGTTTCAGATAGGGAATATGTTTGTGAGCCTTTGCCACTACCGGCTTTTCGCGAAACAACACAGTATAAAGAACCGGAAGAATAAACAGCGTCAGCACCATCGAAATAAGCAAGCCGAAACAGATAACGGTTCCCAGTGGGCCCCACAGCGGCGAGCGACTGACAATCATCGGGATCACACCCACCGAAGCGGCAGCCGATGTCAGGAAGATCGGACGCATACGTCGTTTTCCGGCAGCAAGAGCAGCCTCTTTCACACTCATTCCGTGGAGGAGCCTCAATTCTTGCAAATAATCGATCAGAATAATTCCGTTACGCACCACAATGCCGCACAAACTCGTAATTCCGATAAAACCGGTCAGACTGAACGGATAACGTGCGATAAACAGTCCGATGGCAGCACCCGGCAAACCGAGTAACATGGTCGACATGATGATAGATGCCAGCTTTATTTTCTTAAACTGGAATAACAGAATAAAGAAAATTACGGCAATACTGATAGCCAAAGCATACGACATCGGGACAAATGAAATCTCCTGATCTTCGAGTTCGCCGCCATACGAAAGAATAACTCCATCAGGTAGTTTCAACTTATCGAGTTGCGGTTTTATCTGATCCGTAATGCTGGATGCCATGTAGTTGGATTCCACATCTATTTGAATAGTCAATGTGCGGGTACCGTTACGATGCACAATCGTTCCCTCCTCCCATTCGGGCGATAGTTTGGCAAACGAACGCAAAGGCATTGCCGAATAGGTAACCGGGGAGGTAATCAACTGATTGCTCAAAAAATCGACGTCTTTCTTTGCTCCCTGATCCTGACGTAACTCAACACTGACCGGATAATCGTTTTCCCAAACTGTTGTCAATGGAATACCGTTCAAACCGGTCATGACCGAAGTAGCCACCACGCCTTTGGTATATCCCATACGGTTGGCCTTATCCTTATCGAGATCCACACGTATATTCTGACGTTTCTGACCCCAGTCGGGATTAATCCATGCAATACCTTTTACCGGTTTAATTACCGAATCAATCATAGCTTCGGCTTTGCGTATATCCTTGATAGAATCACCGGAGATACGCAGTTCGATCGGGTATTTGCTTTTTTGCAAAGCCAGAATTTTCCATTTTACATGCGCATTCGGAAATGCTCCGCTAAATTTTTTGTCATACTCTTCACAAACTGCACGGGTTGCCTCGTTATCGGTAGTGTTTACCATCAATTGCCCGTAATTGGTACTGGGCAGGTGAGGAGCATATGCCGTATGAAAACGTGGAGAACTTGTTCCGATAAAACTGGTGACCGTCGTTACACGCGAATCTTTCTCCAGAGCGCGGGATAAAGTATTCATCACTTTTGCCGTACTTTCGAGCGAAGCGCCTTCGTCCAGATATACTTCAACGGCAAACTGATTACGCTCCATTTCAGGGAACAACCGCTGATCTATTGTTTTAAACAACACTACAGCAAGTATAATCGAACCTATACCTAAAGCAATCGTACGCTTCGGATGACGAAATGCCTTTTCGAGTGCAGCGTCAAACGTAGCCTGCATTCTATCGAGAAAGCTCCTCTTGCCGGCTTTATCTTCATCCGATTTAAGCCCTTTTTTGATAAAAAAGAAATTGAGGAAAGGAACCACAAACAGCGCTACAATAACCGACACAACCAATGCGATACAAATGGTAAGAGGCAATGGCTGTACAAAGTCGCCGGCAGTACCAGGCAACATAAACCCAAGTGGAATATAAACCACACAAATGGCTAATGTTGCAGTGAGAATAGGTGTTACAAGTTCGCGGGCACTTTTGATGGCTGCATGCCACGATGACATGCCGTGATCCTTCTTCTCTACATAATTATCGATGACGACGATAGAGTTATCGACTATCATTCCCAACACCACAATCAACCCGGCAAGCGATACCGTATTGAGTTCGATGCCGAAAAAGTAGAGGAAGCCCAATGTAATGAGGACGGCAATAGGTACCGTAACACCCGCAATAGAGGCAACCCGTATGGGCAACAGCAACATTACAACCAGCATTACCGCTACAATTGCAATTATAAACTCACGCATAAAATCGGCCACCGAATCGTACACATAGTGAGGTAAATTGGAAATTACATTTACTTCAATATCTTTCGGACAATGTTTTTTGAAAACATCAAGCACTTTATCGACATCCTTACCGAATGCCACAATATTGTTTCCCGGTTGCATTTCGAGCGAGAGCAAAATGGTCTTCTTTCCATTCTGACGGATATAACTTTCCGGATCGGAATCGGTATGACGTTGAATAGTAGCAATATCCTTTAGACGTACCACCCCACCCTTGGGATCGGAATAGACGATTTGATCGGCCAGGTCTTTTTCAGACTGAAAATTAGCCGGAAAATGGACATTCAGATCATGCGTATTGTTTTTAAGCGTACCGGCAGGCGAAACCAATCCGGCAGGCTGATATTGTGCCAGCAACGATAACGACTTGATATTATACTCGTTCAGTTTCTCTGGCTCTGCATTGACATAGATTTTATCGCGCAAAATACCATAATCTTTTATCTTAGATACGGCCGGAATCTTACGACACTCCGATTTCAGCTTTTTCAGCTGCTCTTCCATATCTTTATAGCCTTTCGTATCCGACGACATGGAGATAAGCATTGCCGAAGTATCACCAAAGTCGCTGTTTGCTATCAAAGCTGCCACTCCCGGAGGCAACGACGATTTAAATTCGTTCAGCCCATGTTTCAGTTTAGCCCAAAAAGCATCGGCATCCTTCACATTGTCGTTTAGTTCGACATAGATAATCATCATGCCGTCTTTCGACTCCGAATAGGTATCTTTTTTCTTTACCTCCTTAAACCCGAAAAGGTAGTTTTCGACCTGCTTGGTAAGTTGCTCTTCTACTTCAGCCGAACTGGCTCCCGGATAAACACCAATAACCAATCCCTGACGTATCGTGAATTGCGGAAATTCATTACGGGGCATCTTGATCAATGCCATCACCCCAAAAATGATGAACAACACCACTAAAATGTTGGTAATATTGTGATAGCGCATTGCCCACCCTATATAGCCTATTTTTTTCTGTTTCATAATAATCTTATTGCTGCATAATATGTTTTGCACAAAGACACCCATACCGGTATTGCCGGATGTGTGATAAATATCAAAAAAAACAAATGTCAATATTTATTGCTTCGTATGCGGCTCAGCGTTTCAACAGAGTATTCTTCACCTCGCAAAGTTATTTATCAAGCACTTGGCGAACAATGGAATTATTGCCCAAGCGGACAAAACAGGAGGTGAAAATCTGCGAGAAAATCTAACGGACTGAAAGCCAGTATACGGTCGACACTCTGCTGTTGCTTATTTCCTGCAAATGCGTTACAACGTTACCTTTCCGTTATCCGTTAGTTTGTGCATACCACTCACAACCACCTTTTCGCCAACCGACAAACCCGAAAGTATCTGCACAAAGTCATCCTGATAATTACCAGCCGTTACAATCCGTTTAGAGACCTTTCTTTGCGCTTCATCCACCACATAAACATATTTATTGCCAGCTTCATCCTGATCGACTGCCTGATAAGGAACACCCAATACCGAACGGTTTTGCGGGGCATTCACTTTCACGTCGCACACCATGCCGGGTTTTAACAACATCTTAGCGTTATGCACCGTAATCTTCACTTCATACGTGCGCGATACGGCATCGGCCACTACACCGACATTAGTCACTATTCCATCAAACGCCTGATTATCGAGAGCCGATACGGAAAAAGAGGCTTTCTGTCCCTTCTTTACAAGATTAATCTCATTCTCAGGAACCGCCACCTTTACATATACCGTATTAATTTTCACCAATTCGAGCGGAGCTTTCAGATTGCCGAGACTATTCATTCCCGGTTCGATATTACGCGCCCCTATCACACCGCTTTCGGGAGCATAGAGGTTACATTTCTTCAAATTATTTTTGGCTAAAGCCGCCGAAGACTGGGCCTGTTGCAGGTTCGACTCCATCTCCACCCACTTCACTTCGGGCAGGCTTCCGTTATCATGAACCTGTTTCAGGCGGTGATAAGCATCTTTGGCCTGCTGATATTTTGCCAGCGAAATTTCATACATGCTTTGTGCGTCGGCTTTATCGACAACGGCTAACAATTGTCCGGCTCTTACAGGATCACCGGCATTCACCAACACTTTCAGAACCGTTCCCTGTGTCTGAAACGTCAACGGAATGGTTTGTACTGCTTCTATCGTTCCACTGTATTGCAATGCTCCCGAAGAGGATATCTGCTGCACAGATGCCACCTCCACTTTCGGGTCTGCAACCTTGTCTGTTTTTGCCTGACGACATCCTGCCAGTGTGAGGATGCTCAAAACTACATAAGCCACCTTCTTCATCTTGTCATAAATTAAATTTGAATTATCCTTGTATTCTAAAGCAATATATAAAACGTTTTTCGTATCATAGTCGAAAAATGAATAAAAAAAATGGCATTATTTACGTAATGCCTTAATAAGGTAATCGAGCAACACATTCAACCGGGTGTCCCAATCAGGTATATGGTCATCAATTGCCATATCCAGCACCAGACTCCTCATGGCACTCACCATCGAATAGGCTAGTAAATGCACCTGATCGCGCAGCTCATCGCAAAACTCGCCTGATACGAACCCTGCAATAAATATATCTTCCACCATAGCTACTGATTTGGCATTTAACTCCTTAACTACATGATGCGTACGCGACAAATCCTGAATGGCCATCTCTTCCGTAACTATCTTATAGAGATTGACTTTGCTTTTTGCAATCTGAAAAGAAACAGAAAAAAAAGCTTTCAACTTGTCAGATGCCGTATCTGCCTGTTTTACAGCTTCTCTCGACAAATCATACACTTCGTGCATCTCGGTACGCAACACCGCATCGAAGATCTCCTCTTTACTTTTGTAATAATAATAAAGAGTACTCTTACCCTTCCCCATCGCACGGGCAATATCCTCCATAGTCGTCTTTTGGAGACCGTATTGCTGAAATAATTTTTGCGCGGTGATAATTATTTCATTCCGTAATAGTTCTTCTTTTGAAAGTGTTGAATTCATCATTTTCGACTAAAATCGTTTTCGAGTACAAAAATAGAATAGATAATCGGAACAACCCTCATACAAATAGTTAATATTAATTAATCAGACCATTTTTTATGTTTGCTCAAAACCATCCCATTCTGAACGCATTCTCACCCCGTTTTACAAGACCTCTCTCAACCTCTTCCAGATGGAATGAAATTTAAAAGCTCAAAAGTCCGGCTGGTACCGCTCTTCAAACAAGCCGAATAGCCCACTTTTTCGTCAAAACCTGATATAAAACATCCTTGCAGAGGAGAGTTTCTTACAATAAAACAATATATTTGTCCGTAGAATCATTATAAATCTAATTAATACTATCGAATCATGAAACATCTCATAATTGTTCGCCATGCCAAAGCCGAATTTCAACAACCGGGAAATACCGATTTCGATCGTGCCCTATGCAACCGGGGAAAAAGCGATGCCGTAAAAATGGCCAATCAACTATACAGCACTGAAATAACCCCCGATGCAGTCATTTGCAGCAGCGCCAAACGGGCTGTAGAAACAGCTACTGTCTTTGCCGAACAATATGGCATCGATAGTCTGATTAAAGAGGAGTTTTTGTATGGCGATTACAATTTCGCCGACATCAAACAACTGCTGATCGAAGAGGTTCCCTTAACCGACACCGTGATGATTGTGGGGCACAACCCGAATCTATCCTATATTTTAGCCAAAATGACGGGCGATTTTCATCAGCATTTGCCAACGGCAGCTGTTGCCATCATCGACTTCGAAATAGAGAAATGGGAAGAGCTCACGCCATCAACAGGGGTAATGAGCATGTTCTTTTATCCCGACAAAGAGTCCTGATTCGGTTTTCACGGAGAAAAAATAGAGGAAATTTACATTCCGGACAAGAAATAACAGCGTTTTATTTTTCAATTTATTATCAAACACAACCTAACATGCACACACTGATTTCCTGTTGCGGCCTTGATTGTGCCGATTGTGGCGCCCGCAAAGCCACTTTAGCAAACGATGACGAATTGCGCAAACAAACCGCCGAAGAGTGGTCGAAGCAGTTCGGAGTTACGATTCCTTACGAGATTATCAACTGTACCGGTTGCCGCGAAGAGGGCGTGAAGTTTACACATTGCAACGAATGTGGAGTACGCAACTGCGTAAAAGCAAAAGGATACAATACCTGCGCCGATTGCGCCGAACTGGAAGGCTGCGACATCGTCGGAGGCATTCATCAACATGCTCCGTTTGCATTAGACAACCTGAAAGCGCTACAAAAATAGAATTGGATCAGGCACACGGAATACACGGAATTAACCGATTACATTTCTGACCTTTCCGTTTTTTCTGTGTATTCCGCGTGCCCCGCTTCTCGCTACAAATAGATCACCGTGATGCGACTATATCGCTGACTTTTTCCGTTATATCTGTGTATTCCGTGTGCCGAATCTCTCTACAAATAGATTGTTGCTACACAGCTATATCTCTGTTTTTTTTCGTTATTTCCGTGTATTCCGTGTGCCTGATTTTCAACGCGCCTACTTTTTCTCCTTCAACAACTCTTCCAGCTTCATCAGTTCGTCGCGGTACTGGGCGGCTTCGATAAATTCCAGTTTTTTGGCCGCATCGTGCATCGCTTTGCGGGTCTTCTCGATGGCTTTTTCAAGAGCCGGACGACTCATGTATTGTACCACCGGATCGGCAGCTACATTTACGGCATCCGGTTCTACGTATGCTTTCATCGCAGCTCTTTCGGATGCCTGTTTGCCCAGCACGGAGGTGTGACCCTTACGAATCGATTTCGGTGTAATGCCGTTCTCCTCATTATATGCCAGCTGCTTTTCGCGACGGCGGGCCGTCTCATCGATCGTCAGCCTCATGCTGTCGGTAATCTTATCGGCATACATGATAACCCGCCCGTTCAGGTTACGCGCGGCACGACCGGCCGTCTGCGTCAGCGAACGGTGCGAACGAAGAAAACCCTCTTTGTCGGCATCCAGAATGGCCACCAGCGAAACTTCGGGTAAATCCAACCCTTCACGCAGCAGGTTTACCCCCACCAACACATCGAACAAACCGTTGCGCAGGTCTTCCATAATCTTCACCCGATCGAGCGTATCGACATCGGAGTGAATATAGTTGCAACGAATGCCCATCTTCAGAAAATAGTCGGTCAGTTCCTCGGCCATCCGTTTGGTAAGCGTAGTCACCAATATCCGTTCGTCTTTCTCCGTTCGTTGGGCAATCTCTTCCATCAAATCGTCAATCTGATTCAGACTGGGGCGCACATCGATAATCGGATCGAGCAAACCGGTAGGGCGCACCACCTGTTCCACCACCACCCCATCCGACTGCTTCAACTCATAATCGGCCGGCGTAGCGCTGACAAAAACAACCTGCGGCGTGAGTGTTTCAAACTCTTCAAACTTCAACGGACGGTTGTCCATGGCCGCCGGCAACCGGAAACCATACTCCACTAAGTTTTGTTTACGCGAAGCATCGCCGCCGTACATCGCCCTGATCTGCGGCACCGTCACGTGACTCTCGTCGATCACCATCAAAAAGTCCTTTGGAAAATAGTCGAGCAGACAGAACGGGCGGCTACCCGGTTCGCGTCCGTCGAAATAGCGCGAATAGTTTTCGATACCCGAGCAATAACCAAGCTCACGAATCATTTCAAGGTCGTACGTCACCCGTTCCCTGATTCTCTTGGCTTCGTACGGATGACCCTCCGACTCGAAGAAGGCCACCTGCTTCATCATATCGTCCTGAATCTCGTTGATGGCACGGTTGATGCGCTCCTTGGTCGTTACGAAGATATTGGCCGGATAGATCTGATACTGATCGAACACCTCCAGCGTATTGCAATTAAACGGATCGATAGTCGTGATCTCATCAATCTCGTCGCCCCAGAATACCACGCGTAAGGCCACATCCGAATAGGCCAGAAAAATATCGACAGTTTCGCCCTTCACCCTGAAATTACCGCGGTTGAACTCAATTTCGTTGCGCGAGTACAAACTATCCACCAACGACCGCAAAAAGGTGTTGCGGGTAATGTTCTGACCTTTGTGTATGGCAATAATATTGCTGTAAAAATCCTCGGGATTTCCGATACCGTAAAGGCACGATACCGACGAAACCACCAACACATCGCGTCGGCCCGACAGCAATGACGAGGTAGCCGATAGCCTCAGTTTTTCGATCTCCTGATTGATCGAAAGATCTTTTTCAATATAGGTATCGGACGATGGCAGGTAAGCTTCGGGTTGATAATAGTCGTAATACGACACGAAATACTCCACCGCGTTGTTCGGAAAGAAACTCTTAAACTCGCCGTACAGCTGTGCCGCCAATGTCTTGTTATGGCTAAGCACCAGCGTCGGACGATTCACCTCCTGCACCATATTGGCGATGGTAAATGTCTTTCCCGATCCCGTAACCCCCAGCAGAGTCTGAAACTTGGTTCCGTTATTCAACCCCTCGGTCAACTGGCGAATAGCTTCCGGCTGATCACCGGTAGGCTTATATTCCGATGTAATTTTAAAATCCACGATTTTTTAATTTTCAACAAACAGACTTGTTTGTTAGGAGAGCGCAAAGTTACACCATGTTTTGTCCACACACAGCATCTTTATCACTTTTTACAATTTAGGCATATCAACTCATCCGACAACCTTTTTTTCACCATTAAGAGATGAAGGGAATGAAGCTTTAATGCTTCTTAATGCCTTAATGGTGCATGTCGACCTCCCAAAAACCAAGAAGGGATTATAACTCCGTCCTTCAGGGCGGAGCTAATGCCGACCGACCGCATCAGGGGCTTTAGCCCTGAGGTGTTTGTTTTGTCACGGCTAAAGCCATTGCTGTTACCTTTGACTTCTTCTCCGTCCTGAAGGACGGAGTTATAATAACATCTCGACGCAGAGAACAAGCTTTTATTATTCCTGCTCCAAATGCACCACGAATTGTAATAATTTCGCATTATACAAACTCTAACCCATCCCCCTGCGGGTACTTCCCTTTAGCAAAAAGGGAAGACTTAATCGGCAGTATCAATGGGAGGTATCTTTTGCAAATGTACTTTATTTTAGAGTGCTTCCCAAGAAGAGTCGTTAAAACATGGACGATGGCAAAAAATAGCCATCGGTTTCTTCTATCTTGTTCGGGCAAAACTGCATCTTGCTCTTTTTCATCATCAACCAGACACGTTATCTCTGCCGGATCAGGATTTATATCCCTATTCTTGCGCTATTTGTCTGCTTTGTCGCGATTCAACCCCGAATCTGTACGGTGCAAGCATGTTTTGTTGCTATGCATCCTTGAATCTTTACGATGTAAGCGTGCATTCTTACGATGCAAACTTGTTTTGTTACAATTCATCCTTGAATCTTCACGATGCAAGCTTGCTTTGTTGTAATTCATCCTTGTTTTCTTACAATGCAAGCGTGAATCTTTACAATACAAGCTTGTTTTGTTACAATTCATCCTTGAATCCTCACGATGCAAGCATGTTTTGTTGTTATGCAAGCTTGAATCCGTACGATTACTTCACACATAGGGTCTATTCACTAAACTGTGTCAGGGAAAGATTTTAATAGACATTTCATAGCTATTAAAAAAAACAACAAATATTTGGAAATTAGAGAGATATTTGGGACCTTTGAAAAGTAAATAATTATTAAATACAGCTAATGAATACCTTATTTTTAATAGGAAATGGTTTTGATCTGGCTCATGGATTAAAGACTAAATATTCAGATTTTATATTATGGTACCTCAATCAATGCCTAAACAAAGCTTTTGCAACAAACTACATCCATGATGATACATTATTACGATTAAAAATACTTACGTTTACAACGCATGACAGCTATGCTTCATTATCTGAATTGGAAAATAATCTGCGACGAGGCAAATTAGAGCTAACCTATAAACATCCCTTTATTGAATCCATTATTTCCAGATTCATAGATTTGAAATGGGTAGACATTGAAGCTGAATATTATGCGCAAATAATTAAAATTTATAAGCACATCGAAAAAGTAAAATATGAATATACAATAAACCCAGCAGAGACAATACAACCGTTAAATAACTGTTTTTCATTTATAAAAGACAAACTAATAGAATTTCTTACTATAGAAAGCAACCAAACATGCACCATTAACGAAGAAATTCACCAAAACATCAAAAGTGCAATAGCATTAAGAACAAATTCCTCAACTCGAAATTTGTTCTTAAACTTCAATTATACATCCACAATCAACTTATATACAAAAGAAAAATCATCATTCACCATCAATATCCATGGAAGTTTAAATGATACTGACAATCCTATTATTTTTGGTTATGGAGATGAAATGGATACAAATTATAGTAAGATAGAGGATTTAAATTCAAATCCATTTCTAGATTACATAAAATCATTCAATTATTTCAAAACAAATAACTATCAACAATTTTCAAAGTTTCTAGAAGATGGTCAATTTTCAGTTCTTATTATGGGACATTCTTGCGGAATATCTGATAGAATACTTTTGAATAGCATATTTGAACACCCTAATTGCGAAAAAATAAAAATCTACTATTATCAAAAAGATGAAGCCGAAAATGACTATTTTGAAAAGACTCAAGAAATATCAAGGCATTTCCATCCTAAACATAAAGATATAATGAGAAATAAAATTGTTTCGTTTCCTGAAAGTTCTCCTTTAATTGAATACAAAGGATAATCCATTTTATATAATGAAACACAGCCTTTATTTTCTTGTTTTTTCTCTTCCCATCGGAATCAAAGCTATGCGAAATTAATTGCAATCTGACAAGACAGATTAAGAAGTGAAATCAGATATTACGGCGATCGAATAAACTATTTAGAATAAACATCAATAGAATTATGCAACCTCAAATTTTTCGGCAGTTTGGCAAATGGACTGTTTTTGTCCTGATGCTTGTTTCGCTGTGTTGTCTGGCACTGCTTGTGTATGCCGCTGATAATGACAGTAAAGAAGTTACAATAATTACGACTTGTGCTCTCGTTGCACTACAGGTGTGTCTGGCGCTGTTTTATCAGCTTACCATTACCGTAACAGAAGAGAGGGTCTCTTTTCGGATGGGAATCGGGCTTATCGGAAAGAGTTACAACATCCACGAAATCCAATCGTGTCAGGCGATTAAAAGTAGTCTGCTGTACGGTTTTGGCATCCACTGGGTTCCGAAAGGAATCATCTACAATGTTTCGGGGGTGAGTGTCATCGAACTTCGCTTCAAAAACAGCCGTTCGGTAGTGCGCATCGGTACAGACCGCCCCGAAGAGGTAGCCCGCTTAATCAACAACCTTATTACCGCATAAGGAGGTTACACCTTATACCTTATACCTTTTACCTTGATATTTGAGGGTTTACTTTTCCACAAAGTGTTTCAGCGCCTCCAACGGCATAAAAGTCCGTTTGGCCGTTGCCTCCAAATCGCGTCCCTCTTCCTCGTAGACTCTTCTCAGAAAAACGGACATCTCTTCTCCGATTTCAATCAGGTGGCCATCCGGGTCGTAGAATCGAATCGTGCGTTGCCCCCAGATTTCGGCATGGATTTCGTGAAAAAAGAGAACGTTGTTGGCTTGGAGGTTTTGAAATGCTTCTTCTATGTTCTCGGTTTCAAAATAGAGTTCAAACCGAGAGGCACTCCTACTATTTGTAATATTGGTGGCTCCAAGTGTTGTTGAAATGATATTGGCCGGATCTACCTGCCAAATGGTCAGACCTTCCCGAAAGGTGATATTCGCTCCCCCGTTATCCATTATCACTGTGAAACCGAGAACCCGGGTGTAAAATTCTTTCGATACATCAGCATTACTGACAAACAGAACCGGCTGACATTTTGATAACTTCATGGTGTTGTACTTTAATTTATTGTTGTTTAATGTGAGGAGAGAGGCCGGAAATAACAGAGAAACAATCAACTATTCGATATGAATTGTAATCATTCCATCTCATTCTTTGCGGTGAATCTCCTGTTTTATTCCCACAAATAAACGAAAAATATTCCGTAACGCCCACACATATACCTTACACCTTTAACCTTGTACCTTTTTCTCACCCACATCCGCAGGGCGGTTTTGTTCCTTTGCGGGAGATATTTTTCAACTCGCAGCCGCTGCATCCATCACAGGGAGAGCTTTTATGGCCCAACCGTTTGACAATAGCCCGGATAGCCACTACGGCAACGACGAGTAATACTATATAGACGATTATTTCCTGTAGCATAATACATTAATTTTTACACGAGCCGCCACACCCGCAAGATAGGTTACTCTTTGCCTTTTCAAAGCACTCTTTTCCTTCCATAAAGGAGAAAACGGCCAATCCCAACGCCCCGATGCCATCTACAAAGGGCCAGTGTGTCAACGCATATATGCCACTACTTGACAGCAACACCAGCGACATATAGACACAGGTGCGCGAACAGGCGGCATCGGCCAGAATAGCATCCGAATGCAGCCTTTTGCCCACATAGGTTTTACCGCGGATCAACGCCCACATAAAGGCGATGGAGATTAACGAAATGACAATTCCCCAGAACGTCGTTTCGGGTTTGTGTCCCTCGACAAATGCCACCACTGCGCTTACGATCAACCCGAGCGTAAACAGATAAAACGAGACACCCGTGATACGAAGCGCCGTGCGTTCAAACCCATCGCGGTTACTATCGGGATGCCGGCGTATGCGAATCACCATATGGGCAATACCCACACCCGAAACCACTTCGATCAGGCTGTCGATACCGAAACCGAATAGCGATAGGCTTTCGTCTTCGGCGCCGAAATAGAGGGCAAAAACGGCTTCCAATACATTGTAAACAATGGTGAAGAGCGCCAGCCCGAAAGCGTATTTGTAAAGTCTCTTTTCGTCCATATTCGTTGTAAATTATAGAAACAGACTGCCAATCTGATAGGTCAGGAACGCAAGCAACCAGGCAAGCGCCGTGGTGTAGACAATGGTAAATGCCGCCCACTTCCATCCTGCCTCCTTCTTAATAGCCGCCACAGCTGCCACACACGGGAAATAGATAAGGATAAACAACATGAAACCGAATGCTACCAAGGGAGTAAATACCTTTTGGCCGATTTCAGGGCCGGATGTATGACGCTGATCGATCAATTTATCTTTGAGCGTACCCGATTGATCATCGGCCTGATAGAGTACTCCCATCGAGCTGACAACAACCTCTTTGGCTGCCAGTCCGGTAAGCAGACTTACGCCCATCTTCCAGTCGTAACCCAGCGGAGAGATTACCGGCTCGATGGCATGACCCAACTGTCCGATATATGATTTTTCCTGTTTCTCAGACTGCTGTTCCAGCTTGATTTTATTCAGCCCCTCCTCTTTCTGCGCAGCTGTCAAACCGCCATTTGCCGCAATAGTCTGACGTTTGGTATCGTAATTGGTACTGTAGTGCACATCGCGCGGAAAGTATCCCAACGCCCAGATTATAATGGAAGCCAGCAAAATAACGTTCGACATCTTTTTCAGGTACTGGCGGGCTTTGAACCACATGTGTATGGAGGTGTTCTTTATCGTTGGCGTACGGTAAGGAGGCAATTCCATCACAAAAGGCACCTCCTGTTTGTTGAACAGGAATCGCTTGAGCACCAATGCCATCAATATGGCCAATACTATGCCGATGATATAGATCGAAAACAGAATCAATGCCTTGTTGCCCGGAAAAAAGGCGGAGATAAGCAACAGATAGACCGGCAGGCGGGCACTGCACGACATAAACGGAATAATCAGCATCGTGAGGATGCGGTCTTTTTTGTTGTCGAGCGTGCGGGTGGCCATAATAGCCGGCACGTTACACCCGAAGCCCATCAACAAAGGAATAAAGGATTTGCCGTGAAGCCCGATTTTATGCATCAGCTTGTCCATAATAAACGAAGCCCGCGCCATATAGCCCGTATCTTCCATCATCGAGATAAAGAAGAAAAGAATCAGAATATTCGGCAAAAATACGATAACGCTACCCACTCCACCGATAATACCGTTGACTATCAGGTCACGCAACGGGCCCTCGGACATTGCGCTTTGTGCCGTATCGCTCAACCACGACACCCCCGCTTCGATCCACTCCATGGGATACCCGCCTAAGGTAAACGTTGCCTGAAACATCAGCCACATAAAGAAAAAGAAGATGGGAAATCCCCAGAATTTATGGGTCAGCAGATCGTCCAGCTCGCGTTTCTTCTTGCGCCGGTCTTTGCGTTTCACCTCCTGAAAAGTCTCTTTCAAAGCTCCGTCTATAAAACCGTATTTCGCATCGGTAATAATCGTTTCCGACGATTCGCCGTACTCCTTTTCAAGCAACTGGATGGCATCTTCAGCCTTACGCTTAATTTCAGTATAGTTTGCACAACTCTCCAATTGCGACAACATCGTTTTGTCGGTTTCAAGCAACTTGATAGCCACATAGCGCGACGAAAGCTTATCCGTCACTTCGGGCGATTTCCACACTTCGTCCTGAATGCCGCGAATGGCTTTTTCGATCTCTTCGCCGTAATTGATGTGAATATGCCGCACATCCGGCTCCCGGTCTTCGTACACCTCTATCACCGTATCGAACAGTTCGTCTACCCCTGTGCCCTTTGATGCCACAGTGGGAACAATGGGAATACCGATCATCCGGCCCAGTGCTTTATAATCGAACGATACCCCTTTCTTTTCGAGTTCATCGTACATGTTGAGCGCGATCACCACCTTCACATTCATATCGATCAGCTGGGTGGTGAGAAACAGGTTCCGTTCCAGATTGGAGGCATCCACCACATTCACCACAATATCGGGCATCTGTTCGGTAATGTGACGCCTCACATAAAGCTCTTCGGGAGAATATTCGGTAATGGAATAGGTGCCGGGAAGATCCACAATCCGGAATGTATAGGGATCGCGCTTCATCGTTGCCTCTTTGGCATCTACCGTCACGCCGCTGTAGTTCCCCACCCGCTCGTGCGATCCCGAAGCATGATTGAACAAGGTGGTCTTTCCGCAATTGGGATTGCCGACTAACGCTACATTGATCGTGGTACTCTTCTCACGTGCCGAGCGAATGATCTCTTCGCTATCGATCGTTCCCGAGAAACCGGCACCGACCGGTTCGTTTTCGTCTTCAACCGCCACAATCTCCACCAAACGGGCTTCGCTTCGCCGGAGCGACACTTTGTAGCCCATAATCTCGTATTCTACCGGATCCTGCAACGGTGCATTCTTAATAACAGTTACCTCTTTTCCTTTCACAAATCCCATTTCGGTAATGCGTTTACGAAAGGCCCCGTGCCCAAGCACCTTTGTAATAATGCCCTGCTCGCCCGTCTTGAGATCGGCTAAAGAAGTAGTTTTAATTGTTTTTGTCATTATATTGTGTTCTTTTTTATCAATAAAAAGGTCCGTCGGTTTGTCAGAACTCGATTCCGACCCGTACCATCCCCACCAAAGCATTGGGCAATTTCGTGTCCGTACCTGCCGGATTGATCACATATTGAATATCCGGCTTCAGATAAACATTTTTGGTCAGCTGTGCTTTATAAAGCGCCTCTATCGACAGTTCGCCACCAATGCCGTTGTTGTCGTGCATACCGGCATAAGCAAAAGCGATGCCACACTCATCGTCGGGGCGATTTGCAAAGGGAGCCTGCCAGTTTACACCCAGACTGCCATAATAATTATTGCAATTTTTCCGCGGCGTAAGTCCCAGCTGGGAAAACAACCCGATGCCTCCCTTTTCTGTTTTGATGATCTGCTGATCGGCAATCACATAAAGGCCGTGATTATGCATCTTGGTGGGTATACTGTCATTGTGTCTGTGGGTATAGATTCCCAGTTTATACTTTCCTTCGAGGCCACGAATCAGGCTGGCGGCCAGTTGCCATTCGGATATGGCCAGATAACCGTCGTTTTTGCTTAGTTTCCAGTGGACGTTGTATGGGTTGGACTGATAATCGTCAGGAGTACCGTCAAAAAGAGCCATTTCCCAGGAAAAAGTGGATGAGAGATTCCACTGCAAAGATACACCTAATGCAGTAAGCGGAAAAATCGGGGAAGGAATATTGTCGGCAATACTCGATTGGATGCCAAACGAGCTGTTGGTGAAAGAGGCTCCGTACGAAGTGGTGGCAAAATCGACATTCAAATCCTGAAGGCCCACCGTGAGTTGTACCCGACCGATTTGTTGTTTGTACCAGAGTTCGTACATAAAGGTAAGATCGCCGGCTTCGATGTTGGAAACTCCCTGAAAATCGCCTACCAACGTGGTCGATGGTTGACCTCCATGCGTATTGGCAGCATTGATAAAAAACGAACCACCCTTCCACCAGTGAGCCTTTTCTGTATCGAATCCGATTTTCAGATTTGCCAGGCCAAGATATGTGGAGCCGGTTTTAATGCCTCCATGAAAATTTGTCACCCAATCACCGATATAAGAAGCATTGAAAGACAAATAGGAATCGGTTTGGGCTGACGTACGATTATAGTAACCGCTCGTAATAAGGAAGAACAAAACAGAGGAATTACGGATAAGTTTTGTAGTGGTCATCTTGAGTAGTTTTTTACACTGCAAAAGTACACCGACCGAAAAAGATTCACCATCCCCATAAATGAGGATAATAGGGCCATCCGCCTACCCTTTTCTAATGATAGCTCGTGACGTTATTCTATGTCTTCGTAGGTAATAATGTTATTCAGTAAAGCATACACCGTCAAACCGGATACCGATTTAATACCCGTTTTACGGACTATGTTTTTTCGGTGCGTAATGACGGTATGTATTGAAATAAAATGCTTTTCGGCAATCTCTTTATTGGTCATTCCTTTTACAATACACTCCAGTATCTCATTCTCACGTTCGCTCAACTCTTCGTTCTCGCTTTTAACCGATGTATTTACCGTTCTTTTTATCCCGCTCAGTTTATGCACAATCTGGGTTTGATCGTCATTCACGGTCAATACGGCATCAAACTGTGAAAGAATCCATTCGTCGACAAAGGAATAGACCAAAGCAACCAGAGCCATTTCGGACGGAATATTAAAGAACGAACGTATCGAAGTGCGATGTTGCAGACTCATTATCTGCGGATTAAAAACAACAATATCCGGACGCGCACTGACTATTTGCTCCTGCAGCCGCCCCACATTGAGTGAAGTTGCAACCAATTGATAACCGATCATATCGTCAACAATATGTGCAAAACCTTTGCACACCATCAACGAGGGTTCGATTAGCAATATCCTTTTTTTTACTTTATTATCCAGTTGCATACCCGTTAGCTGTTTTTATTCAACTGTTCCAAGCGCAGCACCAACGGCACCAGCAGTTTCTCTTCCATCAACGTATGGCGGTTCAAATCGTCTTCAAAGTTAAAAAGCTGAATCAACAGTTCGTCTCTGAGATAATCGGTATTGTCATACGGAATATATTTGATGATGATATTTTTGAGATCGGTCAGCTTGGTCTCAATATTCGCATGGTGATCTTTGTACTGACGAATGGTAAATTTACCCTTTTTCGATTCGTGCAACAGTTGTATCACATACGGAAAGACCGTTTGATCTTCGTGAGCCAGGTGGCTCTCCACCTCTTGCCGGTACTCGTTAAAAAAGCGATTCAGCGCTTTCCCGTGTGTTTCGTTACAAGCGGCCACCAAACGATCAAGCAAAATCTGAATATTGGGTAAGGCCACCTGCAAATAGTGCCGGTGCGACTGCTGCAAATAGTGCACCACCTGTTCGATCGGACACTCATCGACTTGCTCCTCTGTAGGATCCATATCATTATCGAGCAACAAATTGCATATAAGCAACAGTAGCGTTACATTTACCGAATAACGCTTACAGACCTCGTCTACCGTTTTCTCGCCGAATCCGAGAGGAATCCCCAGTCGGCTAAGCACAACCAGGTTCTTATAATTTGCATGAATCAAATCGGCCATTTTCATTTGAGGTGAAAATACCGGATAGTGCTTTAATGAATATAATGATGAATTGGCCATAGTTCAATTTTTTACGATCAATGTTACCGCGTAGGCCGACATGCCCTCTTCCTGACCTACGAAACCGAGCTGTTCGGTTGTCGTTGCCTTGATGGAAATATCGCCGCTTTCAATATGCAGACAGCGGGCCAATACCTCTTTCATTTCGGGTATCCGGTCTTTCAGCTTCGGACGTTGTGCGCAAACGGTTGCATCGATATTGTTTATTTCAAATCCTTTCTCTCTGATAATATCTGCTGTTTTCGACAATAGAATTTTACTGTCGATATCTTTGTATTCGCCTGCGTTGTCCGGAAAATGATACCCGATATCGCGCGCATCGGCAGCACCCAGCAAGGCATCGCAAATAGCATGAATCAACACATCGGCATCCGAATGACCCAATAATCCTTTTTCGTGATCGATTCGAATACCCCCTAACCACAGTTCGCGACCTTCCACCAGGCGGTGAACGTCATATCCCATTCCGACTCTTAATTTCATACTATAATAATTTTTAAAATGAGCATCTGATATTTTGCCTAATGGCTTGAAAAGCCTCATTTTCATAACCTCAGGTTTGTGACCTGAGGGTGGGTAAAGCTGTACCTTCACGACCTGAAAGGTCGGACTATACTAAAAGGAATGCCTTTAGCTTCGCTGATTTTTAATTCAATTCAGACGATATAAATTATAAAATACAGGAGACAAAAATACGACATAATTTTCCACTCTGCGAAGTTTTAATAAAAAACCCCGCATTTCCGATCGGAAGTGCGGGGTATCTGATTACCGTACAGGTAACTATTATTGCATAACTTTTTTAATCCCATCCAAATCAAATCCCAGCGTAAACCGCAAGGTCTGATCTAACGGATTGGTTTGCGACGTGGCAACCACGTATGCCGCATCCAATCTGAATACATTCATTTTAAAGCCAGCTCCGAAAGTAAAATATTTACGGTTTCCATTCAGCTCCGATTCATAAAAATAACCGGCACGAACCGCGAATTGCTTGTTGTAAATATACTCAGCCCCGATCGACAGCTGAATTCGTTTCATGAAATCCTTATCGCCAAACGATTTGAATATTCCCGAGAGCATCGATATGTCCGAATATTGCTGATGCCCTTCCACGGTTGTTGCCGTATCTGCCGGAATCAATAATTTATTGATATCCATGTTGATAGAAATCGTATTGAATGCATCGATCGGATGCTCGTAAGAGGTTCCGATCCTAAAATTCGTAGGCAAAAATTGCTTGGTATTTCCCTTGTCGTACGATACTTTCGATCCAATATTTGAAATATTTGCTCCCAACGAGAATTTACCATCCAAAGCTCCGGCTAACGTAATGGGTCGCGTATAAAAAGCAGCTACATCGGCAGCAAAAGCATCTGCCGGCCACATGTCACCTATCATTCCACCACCCAGATCGGAGTGAATATAGCGAAGGGTTACACCGGCCGAAAAAGATTCGGACAATTTACGGGTGTAGGCTACATCCAACGAAAACTCCGACGGTTTGGTATCGCCCTGCAGTGTTCCATTGGCATCTCTCAGCTCAACCTGACCTAACGAAAAATAACGCAAGGAGGCACTGACAGACTGTTTATCGCCTATTTTGTAATAACCTGCCACATAGGCCAGATTAATATCGCTTACCAACTTCCGCAACCAGGGAGTATACGAAAATGAGACACCTGCCTGATCGTCGGTAAATGCATATTTGGCCGGATTCCAATACTGAGAATTCACATCCGGAGTGGTTGCTGCACCCAGATCACCCATCGCTCCTCCACGCGCATCGGGAGCAATTGATAACGAAGGAACTCCTGTAATCAGAGGGTTCAATGTTTTTTCAAGCTGATTATTATCAGCAAAAACGCTTATACCCCCGCAAAGAAATAAAAGAAGAACAGCTGTCGTTTTTTTTATCATAACCAAGAATACATATTAGGTCACTATTCAATTGTATCGATATTCTCTCCGTAAAGAATATGTGCCTGCTATTATTTTGTAAATATAATCGATCGCAAATATACTAAATAACGATCTGATATTCGGTTTATTGTTTCTTTCTATATTATTTTAGCAAATATATTGTATCTCCCAGATTCGGGCTTTATTTCGAAAGATGTAACCTATAATAACTCTTTTAAAAAATGTAAACAAATGCCCTTTTAAATCGCAAAGTTAAGAAAATCTTCCTGACATTCATCTCTTTCAGAAAAAGAAACTAAATAAATAGAGTGAATTCATATAGTTATAATTCCCGGCAGCAACAAAACAGGCCTCACTGCCATGATGAAAATCGCGCATACTTTTATAACTCACGGCAACACCGTACTTTATAATAAATTGTCATTCATTATTTTACCAGAAAATCGAACATCAATTCGTCTTCAATATAACCCTGCAACCGATCGCCGATCTGTACCGGACCTACTCCTACGGGGGTTCCGGTAAAGATCAAATCGCCCATTTTCAATAAAAAATAACGACTAAGATACGAAATAATTTTATCGACTGAAAAAATCATATCCGATGTATTTCCCCGTTGCACGGTTTTGCCGTTCAAATCGAGACGGAAAGAGATATTCTGGATATTTTCAAAACGATCGGCCGGAATGAAATGGCTGACCGGAGCCGAGTTATCGAACGATTTGCATATCTCCCACGGACCACCCGACGCGCGTTGTTTACGCTGAAGATCGCGCGCCGTGAAATCGATTCCAAGCCCTATTTCGCTGTAATAGCGGTGCGCAAACGGCTCTTCGATTCCTTTTCCGAGCTTATCGATACGGATTACGACTTCGACTTCGTATTCAATCTGCTTTGAAAAATCGGGGTAAAAAAACGGCTTGTTTTCCCGCAACAACGCCGTTTCGGACTTCATAAAAAAAGTGGGTTCTTCCGGCAGCTCCTTAAAATCAAGTTCCCGGTTATGATCCGAATAATTCCAGCCTATCGCAAATATTTTCACTGTCGTATGAATTAACAACAAAGCCATCACTCCATAAGCGACGGCTTTATATTTCTGATTTTATTCTCTATTCATCCTTAAACGGTTGAACATCACTGCCAGATGTGCATAAATCGACGTATTTTGCACGACAATATTGTTCGGCACCCGGATACGAATCGGAGTGAAATTCCAGATCGCTTTGAAATCGGCCTGAATCATCATATCGGCCACCTCCTGCGCCTGATTGATCGGTACCGTAAGTATGCCGATGTTGACACCCGTCTGCTGCTTCAATTCGTGCATCCGATCGATGTGATGGATAGGAATATGGTTGATATTGGTTCCTGACAATTCGTATTTCACGTCAAATGCCGCAATAATTTCAAGGCCGAACTGGCGCAAGCCGTTATCCTGCAACAGAGAGCCTCCCAAACGTCCGACTCCGAACAAAAATGCTTTGTGAGTCTCGGTAAAACCGAGAAATGTCTCGATGACTTCAATTAACGTAAATGTGCTGTACCCGACACGAGTCTTGCCCGTAATGTTGATGTAAGACAAATCTTTAGCAACCATCGAAGCTTCCACACCAATATCCTTGGCTATCTGAGTAGATGAAATTGTGGTTTCGCCCCGTTCCAACGCCAATTTTGCATACGACAGATACCATGGCAAACGTCGTAACGCAGGTTCGGGCAAATGTAATTGCGATATGTCCATTTAAATAAGGTGAATATTTGTATACGAAATTTAGTTACGTACTGCTAAAGTACTCTTTTTAGATAAAACAACCAAATCAGGCCTGACAGGAACAGATCAGATTACGGTCGCCATACGCATTATCGATGCGCCCTACCTGCAACCAAAACTTATTTTCTTTTACCCAATCGAGCGGATAGGCCGCCTTGGTGCGTGAATAAGGGTGCGCCCATTCGTCGGCTGCCACTTCGTATTCGCAATGCGGCGCATTCAGCAATACATTGTCCGTCTTATCCGCAACACCGTTTTCAATCTCTTTTATTTCGTCATAAATAACCGACATTACCTCTACAAAGTGATCCAACTCGGCCAGCGACTCACTTTCGGTAGGTTCTACCATCAGCGTGCCGTGTACCGGGAACGAAAGCGTAGGAGCATGAAATCCGAAATCCATCAAACGTTTTGCGATGTCGGCTTCGGTAACACCTGCTGTCGCCTTGAAGTGGCGACATTCCAAAATCATTTCGTGCCCCACTCTACCGGTAGCGCCCGTATAGACAATACCGTAGGTCTCTTTGAGCTTTTCAGCCAGATAATTGGCATTCAGAATCGCTATTTTGGTTGCCTGGGTCAAACCTTCGGTGCCCAGCATACGAATATAACCGTACGAAATCGGTAACACACTGGCACTTCCATACGGAGAGGCAGCTACCGCGTTGTATTGTACATCACCATCGATAACCGGATGCTGTGGCAGGTATTTTGCCAGATGAGCCGCTACACAAATAGGGCCAACGCCCGGGCCACCGCCACCGTGAGGAATAGCAAAGGTTTTGTGCAGATTCAAATGGCACACATCGGCTCCGATAAAAGCCGGTGAAGTAAGTCCCACCTGAGCATTCATATTGGCACCATCCATGTAGACCTGTCCTCCGTTTGCATGGATGATGTTGCAAATTTCATGAATAGCGACTTCGAAAATACCGTGAGTCGACGGGTAGGTAATCATCAAAGCAGCCAACTCATTCTTGTATTGTTCGGCCTTTGCTTTCAAATCGGCAACATCCGCATTTCCATTTTCGTCACATGCCGTAACGACAACCTTAAAGCCAGCCTGTGCAGCACTGGCAGGATTGGTGCCGTGCGCCGAAGCCGGAATCAGCACGACGTTGCGTTGCGTTTCGCCTCTATCGGCAAAATAATTCCGGATGGTCATCAATCCGGTATATTCACCGGCAGCTCCCGAATTCGGCTGCAGTGTAACCGCTGCGAAGCCGGTTATTTCTGCAAGATATTTTTTCAGTTCGCCAAACAGAATATGATATCCCTGAGCCTGATCTGCAGGTGCAAACGGATGCATAGCCCCCCAGTGAGCGCTACTCAACGGAAGCATCTCGGCCGCGGCATTCAGTTTCATGGTACACGAACCAAGCGATATCATGGAATGTGCCAGCGAAATGTCCCGACGTTCCAGTTTTTTGATGTATCGCATCAAATCTGTCTCTGACCGATAAAGGCTAAAAACAGTCTGTTGCAAATAAGCCGAGCTTCGTTTCAACGAATCCTGTATCGCGTCCGGTTTGGTTTCGGATAGTTCTGTTGGCACCGGTTTGCCGGCAGCTTCGGCAAAAACAGCCAGCAGAGCCTGCAATTTGCAGTCGGTTGTAGTCTCGTCAATACTTACGCCAACTTCGCCCGTTGCAAAATAGCGCAGGTTGATCTTTTGCTGCAATGCTTTTTCCTTCAATACCTCTACTGAAACCCCTGCAGGCAGAGTGACTTTCAACGTATCGAAAAAGTGTCTGTTATTGTTTTTGTAACCCAATCCTTCGAGAACTGCAGAAAGTTGCAGCGCATACGAATGAATTCGTCCGGCAATTTTTTTCAATCCCTCCGGTCCATGATATACGGCATAAAACGAAGCCATCGTGGCCAGCAGGGCCTGTGCCGTACAAATATTGGAGGTAGCCCGTTCGCGTTTGATATGCTGCTCGCGGGTTTGAAGGGCAAGACGATAAGCCGTTTTTCCATGTACATCTTTCGAAATACCGATGATGCGACCCGGAATATCGCGTCTGAATTCATCACGTGTTGCCATGTAAGCCGCCGACGGACCGCCGTATCCCATCGGAATTCCGAACCGTTGTGTCGAACCGAAAGCGACATCAGCACCCCACTCGCCCGGAGGGGTCAACAGCGTCAGTGCCAGCAAATCGGCAGCCACAGCCACCCGGCAACCATTCGCATGTGCTTTTTCCACAAGCTGCGCATACTCTTTTACTTCGCCGTTGGAATCGGGATATTGTATGATAGCCCCGAATACAGGTACCGAGAAATCAAATGTATCCACATCGGTAACCAGCAAACTGATTCCCTGCGGAACCGAACGGGTTTTCAATACCGAAAGGGTTTGTGGCCAGATGTTTTGATCGACCAACAACGTATTGACATCCGTTTTCTGCTGATCGCGACTTCGGGTATTGTGAAACAGGGTCATCGCTTCGGCAGCTGCGGTAGCCTCGTCGAGAAGCGAGGCGTTTGCCAATGGCAGCGATGTCAGTTCGGTGACAACCGTCTGAAAATTGAGCAGAGCCTCCAAACGGCCTTGCGAAATTTCAGCCTGGTAAGGAGTATAGGAGGTGTACCACACCGGATTTTCAAATACATTGCGCCAAATCACAGCCGGAGTCACCGTGTTGTAGTAACCCATCCCGATGTAATTGGTAAAGAGTTGATTCTTTAGCGCCAGATCGTGAATATGCCCGGCATACTCCTGCTCCGAGAGAGGAGCCGGCAAATTCAACGGTGTTGTCAACCTGATATCGGAAGGTATCGTTTGGTCTATTAATTCATCTAAAGAGCCGACACCGATCGTTGCCAGCATTTTCGGCAGGTCGTCGCGGGTTATTCCGTTGTGACGATCAACAAATTGTTCGGATTGCATTACTGATAGTAAGATTAAAGAGATTGCTTTTTACAAGGCTCTGGTAATATAGCACTTGTAAAAAGTTTTGATTTTTAATTTATGCATCCAAAGGTACATCACTTTTATCAAAACCGAAAAGAATTCCCATCTAACTTATTGACAACTATAAGAGTGAAAGCATTTCTAACAGAATTATTGCAGATCGTCAGAAAAGCATAACATATTCAACAAAATTGAAATGCATTGCAGGCAAAGCATCACAAAAATTACCTATTTAAAATGCATCTGACAAAATGAAACCATCTTGATATTTACAGCACCCTACCAAGTCACCTCAATGAACAGGGATGCACTCTGTTGACCGGTCAATAAATAACGTTACTACCACACTTTTTGCAACCATTGAATACGCCGCAATAATGATGACTTGATTATCAATTATTGTATCATATATTAATAACCTATAAAAAAATAGTATCTTTGTTCGATTATTCAAAAACGAATAGCATTGTCACCTCCTCATCATATACTGTTTAACGCTCCAATCGGCAACCTGATGCCCTGTATTTAGTGCAATATGATCGATAGCTTGTTCATAATGAAATAGCATTAAAATCACAAAACATGCTAAAACGGTATCACTTTATTGGCTATTAACATGAAATGTAATAATTTTGACAGAAACACATTATAAAATGTCAACCCGTGAAGAAAAACTTTTATATTCTCTTATTCCTCCTCGCTTGTGCCGCTAAGGTAGCTGCCGTATCGGCTTTTCCGGGATCGGTAAAGATTACACAACCAGACGGGTCTACCATCTCCGTCATTCAAAAAGGAGATGAGCATATCCACTGGATGGAGAGCCCCGATGGCATAACGTTGATGAGAAACAGCAACGGCTATATTACCTATGCGACCAAAGATGAACGGGGCAATATGGTTGCTTCCGATGTAATCGCTCAGGATATATCGAAGCGTCCGGCAAGAGTAAAAAGTTTTTTATCGGCGCAAACAAACAAGGTGTTTTTCAGTCAATCACAACTCGACTCTGCACGTTTTCGCGGTAAAATGGCCTCTCCGGCCACTCAGCAACAAAAGAACTCAGCAGCTCCCAGCGGTACCGTAAAGATTCTGGTGGTGCTGATGTCGTTCAAAGATATTGCCTTCACCAAAACGACAGCCGATTTCAACAATCTGTTCAACCAAACCGGCTACAATACTAATAACAACCAGAGTTCTGTAAAAGAGTATTTTGAAGCCAATTCATACGGCAAATTTTCCATGACATTCGACGTAAAGGGTCCCTATGTTGCCTCCAACAACCGGGCATATTACGGTAAAGATGTAGGCGGAACAGCTGGTAATGACCAACGTCCCGACTCGTTAGTACAAGAGGCGGTCAGAGCCATTCATACCAGCGATCCCTCTTTTAGTTTTGCCGGTTACAGCGCTATCAGCGTTATTTTTGCCGGTAACGGACAAGAATTCACCGGAATAACCACGGATGCCATCTGGTCACATCAAAACGATTTCAATCCTCCAAGCTATTGTTCTATAAATCACTATCTCTGTACACCGGAACTATATGCCAACTCGACCAATATTACCTGTACTATGGGAGTCCTTTGCCACGAGCTGAATCACGTGATCGGAGCTCCCGATTATTATGACGTTAACTACGACAATAGCGGCGATGGAGATTATCCAGGCACCGGAGTTTGGGACTTGATGGCTGGTGGAAGCTGGAACAGCATTGGATCGCACTATTACGGTACCTGTCCTCCTAATCTGACACTCTATCAAAAATACCGTTACGGATGGATT